>NZ_JBWCAM010000023.1:0-93717 GCF_056175065.1 Pseudomonas sp. JC1203 | reverse complement strand
TGGAAGTCTAACCCCCGTTGCAGCGGCCGCAGGCCGCGTCAGACCACACCGCGCAGGATCTGGCATTCTGCGGTGACCTAGACGCGGCCTGCGGCCGCTGCTACGGGTCAGGGCCGGCCCATGTGCTGCACGATGTAGTCGACGAAGCTGCGCAGCTTCGGCGACCGGTAGCGCTCCTGGGGGTACACCAAATGCATCGGCCGCACCGGCAGGTGCCAGTCCGGCAGCAACGGCAACAGCCGCCCATCATCCAGCTCGTCGCGCACCAGCGCATCGGGCAACATCGCGATGCCCAGCCCCGACAACGCCGCGCGCTTCAACGCCGGGGCGCTGTTGACGGCGATTCGCCCACTGACATCCACTGTCACCTCGCCAGCTGCACCGGTCAGGCGCCAGTGCTTTTGCGTCCAGCGCCATTCGGTGCCGGCTGGGTAGGCGAATGCCAGGCAGTCGTGCTCGGCCAGCGCCTGCACCGTGGTCGGCACGCCGCGCCGGGCCAGGTACTGCGGCGCCGCGCACAGGGTCAGGCCGTAGTCGCGCAGCGGCCGCGCCACCAGGCTGGAGTTTTCCAGGGTGCCCAGGCGAATGGCGGCGTCAAAGCCCTCCTCCACCAAATCCACCAGCCGGTCGGTCAACACCACGTCGAGCTTTACCGCCGGGTTGGCCGCCAGGTAGCCGGTGAGGCACGGCATCAGGCATTCGGCACCAAAGGTCGGCGGCGCGGTCACGCGCAGGGTGCCGTGGGGCACGGCCTGCACTTCCTCGGCCAACTGCTCGGCGGCGCTGACCTGGCCGAGGATGTCCAGGCAGCGCTGGTAGTAGGCGCTGCCGAACTCGGTGAGGCTCTGGCGCCGTGTGGTGCGGCGCAGCAGGCTGACGCCCAGGCGCTGCTCCAGCGCGCGCAAGTGGTTGCCCACCATGGTGGTGGACATGCCGCACGCTTCGGCGGCGGCGGTCATGCTGCCGCCTTCCACCACCTGGACGAATACGCCCATGGCCTGAAACAGGTCCATTAGCCACTCCTGCTTTAAAGTCCTTTCAGTCTAGTGGCGTTTATCCCGGCTTGCTGGATAAACATACTGAGCGTGCCCAAAAAATGGAGACGGCGCCCATGAATGCCCCCCAAGCACTGCCCAGCAACCACCCCAGCCTGATGAACAACTACCAGCCCCTGCCCATCAGTTTCACCCGTGGCGAAGGCTGCCGGGTGTGGGACAGCGAGGGCCGTGAATACCTGGACGCCCTGGCCGGCGTGGCGGTGACCTCGGTAGGCCACAGCCACCCGCGCATCGTCGAGGCTATTCGCGAACAGGCCGGGCTGCTGCTGCACACCTCCAACCTGTACCGCATCGACTGGCAGGTGCAGTTGGCGCAGAAACTGACGGCACTGGCCGGCATGCAGCGGGCGTTCTTCTGCAACTCCGGCGCCGAGGCCAACGAAACCGCGCTGAAGCTGGCGCGCCTGCACGCCCAGCGCAAGGGCATCCGCCAGCCGTTGGTGGTGGTGATGGAAAACAGTTTCCATGGCCGCACGTTCGCCACCCTGTCGGCCAGCGACAGCCCCAGCTGCCAGGCCGGCTTCGCGCCGCTGATGGACGGTTTCATCAAGGTGCCATTCGGCGACGTGCTGGCCATCCAGGCCCTGGCGCAAAGCCACGGCCAGCGCATTGCCGCCGTGCTGGTGGAACCGGTGCAGGGCGAAAGCGGCGTGCAGGTGGCGCCTGGCGGCTACCTGGCCGCGCTGCGGGCGTTGTGCGACGAACAGCAGTGGCTGCTGATGCTGGACGAGATCCAGACCGGCCTGGGCCGCACCGGCCGCTGGTTCGCCGGCCAGCACGAGGGCGTGGTGCCGGACGTGATGACCCTGGCCAAGGCCCTGGGCAACGGCGTGCCCATCGGCGCCTGCCTGGCCACCGGCCCTGCGGCCGAGCTGTTCGGCCCCGGCAGCCACGGCAGCACCTTCGGCGGCAACCCGCTGGCCTGCCGGGTGGCGTGCACGGTGCTGGATATCATGGAACAGGAAGGCCTGGTGGCGAACGCCGAGCGCCAGGGCCAGTTGATGCTGGGCGAGCTGCGCATGGCGTTGAAAGATCACCCCCAGGTGCTGGCGGTGCGCGGCCACGGTTTGATGATAGGTATCGACCTGGCGTTTCCCGCGCGCCACCTGGCGGAGCTGGCAGCGCGCGAGCACGGCGTGCTGATCAACATCGCCCGCGGCCAGACCATTCGCCTGCTACCGCCACTGACGCTGGGCGACGTCACCCGCCAGGCCATGGTCGCGCGGCTGCTGGGGTTGCTGGAATCAGTGCGCTGAATGACCCGGCGGGCCGATCAGTTCGCGGACCTTGGCCACCACGTCATCGATCTTGAACGGCTTGTCGAACACGGCGGCGAACAGCTCCGGGGTAGCGCGGCCGATGCTGCCCTGGGCACCGCTCATCAGCAAGATGGGCATGTCCTTGTACAGCGTGTGCTCGCGGATCTTGCGGGCCATTTCCAGACCGTCCATCACCGGCATCATGAAGTCGGTGATCACCAGCGCCGGGCGCTCGCGCTCCAGCACCTCAAGGCCCTTGCGGCCATTGGCTGCCTTGACGACCTCATAGCCCTCATCCTCGAACGCCAGTTCGAGGATGTTGGCAATCATGAATTCGTCGTCGACGATCAGGATAGTGCTCATGTCAGCTCGACCGGGGCGTCTTCAAGGCTTGCTGACCGCCGAGGCGCTTCCGGATAACACTGCCTCTGCATGCTTGAATGCCTTCTTCAGATCGATGCCGCTTTCGTCGATGACCAGCTCCAGAAGCGAAGGATCATAAACGCTGTCCCTTACTTTAAGGATGGACAGCAGGCGTTTAAGTTCAGCTTCATATTCCACAAACCGCAGCAGCAGGATGTTGTCGACGATGCTCGACAGGTCCGGCGTCGGCGAGGTGATCTCGGGGCCGAACAAACCACGGATTTCCCAGGTCACGAACACCGTCACGCCGCGGGCACGCAGCTCGCCCATCAGCGCGCTGAAAAACTCGGTGAGGCGTGCCTGGTTGGTGGCGCAGCGGGTCATGCCGCCCAGGCTGTCGATGAGTACGCGCTTGATGCGGTGCTCGTCCACCTGCTTGAGCAGGCGCGCGCCCAGGCCGTCGACCAGGCCTTCGGTGGTGGGCTGCCAGGACACGAACAACGCCCCGGCGTCCTGCATGACCTGGAAGTCATAGCCCAGGGCCTTGGCCTTGATGCCCAGGCGCTGCGGCGACTCGTAGAAACCGAAATGCAGCGCCGGTTCCAAAGGGGTGCCGGCCCCCAGGAAGTGGATGCCCAGGGACGTCTTGCCGATGCCCGAGGGGCCCATGGCCAGGGTCACGGAGGAGCGCGGCAGCCCGCCGCCAATCAATTTGTCCAGCGCCGGTACGCCGCTGGGCAGCCGCGTCAGGTCGGAGCTGTCGGGGCGCGACGGGTGGCTGTAGAGGCTTTCCAGCCGCGGGTACACCACCAGGCCGTCGTCGGTGATCTCGCATTCGTGCAGGCCCGACAACGCGCCGCTGCCACGGGTCTTGCGCAGCTGGATGCGGCGCACCGAGCGGGTGCCGAACAGTTCTTCGCCCAGTTCGATGACGCCATCGACCATGGTGTGCTCGGGGCTGCCATCGTCCAGCCGCGAGCTGGTGAGGAACAGCACGGTGCAGCCGGCAAAGGCGGCATGCCCCTGCAGCTCGGAGATGAATTTCTTCGTGTCGATCTGCGACTCGGCCTTGGAGCGCGCGTTGAGCAGGCCGTCGACAATCAGCACCGTGGCCTTCTGCCGGCTGATCTCGCGGCGCAGCAGCTTGACGACCTCGTCCAGGCCCTCGTTTTCCAGGGTATCGAAGGCGCTGACGAACTGGATTTCGTTGCCGATGCGGCCGGCGTCGAAGAACCGCAGGGTCGACAGGTACTGGAAGAGCCGCTCGTGGGACTCGGCCAGCAACGTGGCCACCAATACCCGCCCGCCGTTGCGCACGTGGTTGAAACCCAGCTGGTTGGCCAGGATGGTCTTGCCCGACCCCGGTCGCCCCTGGACGATGTAGGACGAACCTGCGACCAGCCCGCCCTTCAACAGAAGGTCAAGCCCTTCAATACCGCTTTCAAGGCGTTTTAGCTGTTCCAAGATCCGGCCTGCCTTTCATGAATAATCGCCGAGATAGACTGCCCCGTTGTACGGAACGTTTAATCTCTTGATGGATAAGGAATTCTATACCGCTTGGCGCGAATGCCCACAAGTTTATTGACCTGCCCTTGTGAGAGCTGGCTTGCCAGCGAGCTTTTGGGCGGCAAACAGCTCGCTGGCAAGCCAGCTCCCACAGGTAATCGTGGCCCATCGACCGGGTCAATCGCGCTATCGAAACAAGCGATTAGACGTGCAGGCGTTGAGCCATTAGCTTTCGCGGCAATCAATGTCGCAAATCGTCGCAGGGCCAGGATGGCGCAGCGTAAGAAAGCGCACCCTTTTTCCACCTGGCTCACGAGTGACCTCCCATGTCCCTGAATACCCCCCAGCAGATCGCCGAAATGGCCATCGAAACCGGCGTCAAGAAAGCCCAGGCCTCGCTGCCCGCGATCCTGGTGCTGGGCTTCCTGGCCGGCGCTTTCATTGCCCTGGGCTTTTTGCTCGATATTCACGTCAGCACCATGATCCCCGGCGCCTGGTCGTCCCTGGGCAACCTGCTGGGCGCCGCAGTGTTCCCGCTGGGCCTGATTTTGGTGATCCTGGGCGGTGGTGAACTGCTGACCGGCAACATGATGACCCTGCCCATGGCCCTGTTCAGCGGCAAGATCACCCTCGGCGCACTGCTGCGCAACTGGCTGCTGGTGACCGTGGCCAACCTGCTGGGCGCGCTGTTCGTGGCCTACTGCTTCGGCCACGTGCTGGGCCTGACCGAAGGGCCGTTCCTGACCAAGACCCTGGCCATCGCCAACGCCAAGGCCAGCGCCGACTTTACCCATGCGTTCGTCTCGGGCATCGGCTGCAACTGGATGGTGTGCCTGGCGGTGTGGCTGTCGTACGCCAGCAAGGAAGTCACCGGCAAGATCCTGGGCATGTGGTTCCCGGTGATGGGCTTCGTGGCCATCGGCTTCCAGCACGTGGTGGCGAACATGTTCGTCATCCCTGCCGCCATTTTTGCCGGTGCGCTGGACTGGAGCCAGTGCGCCGACAACCTGGTGGCGGTGTTCCTCGGCAACGCCGTCGGCGGCGCAGTGTTCGTGGGCCTGGCGTACTTCGTGGCGTTCGGCAAGCAGGTGCAGGCCGATGCCGCGCCGGTAGCCGAAGCCCACCGCTAACCCCTCCGTAGCAGCGGCCACCAGGCCGCGTCCCAGGCCACGCGCGGTATCAGGCAAACCGCCGACGCGGCCTGCGGCCGCTGCTACGGGGTATGCGGCAATCGTCGCCTCTGTTACAAAGGCGTTTTCGTTACTGCCGCGCATTCCCATGAACATCGACGACAGCATGATCACCCGGGCGATCTTCGCCCTGCTCTCCCAACGCGCCCCCGAAGACTCCATCTGCCCCAGCGACGTGGCCCGCGTGCTCAGCGCCGACGAGGCGCTGTGGCGCGCATTGATGCCGGACATTCGCCGGGTGGCCTCGTGCCTGGCCCAAGCTGACGTTTTGCGCATCACTCAAGGCGAGGCCACCCTGGCGCCGGAACGCATTGGCAGCGGGCCGATCCGGCTGCGCCGCGGTAGATTGATGCGCTGAGTGATAACACTCACGCATCAATCCATCAGAAATATGCAGTTATCATTTCAAAATATTTCCGCGACCATCACTCCCCTACAAAAAAACCCATGTGCCCCGTTGCACGTGTCATAAAAATGATGGGAGATGCACATGCAGTCCTCACCCCAGGGCGCGTCCGCGTCCGCACGCGCCAAAGCCGGCGCGGTATTCCGTGTAACCTCGGGCAATTTCCTCGAACAGTTCGATTTCTTCCTGTTCGGGTTCTACGCCACCCATATCGCCGCCGCCTTCTTCCCCGCCAGCAGTGAATTCGCTTCGCTGATGATGACCTTCGCCGTGTTCGGCGCAGGCTTCCTCATGCGGCCGCTGGGTGCGGTGATTCTGGGCGCCTATATCGACGACGTCGGCCGCCGCAAGGGCCTGATCGTGACCCTGTCGATCATGGCCAGCGGCACGATATTGATCGTGCTGGTGCCCGGTTACGAGACCATTGGCCTGCTGGCGCCCGCCCTGGTGCTGCTGGGCCGCCTGCTGCAAGGTTTCTCGGCCGGCGCCGAGCTTGGCGGCGTGTCGGTGTACCTGGCGGAAATGGCCACCCCCGGCAAGAAAGGCTTCTACACCAGCTGGCAGTCGGCCAGCCAGCAGGTCGCCATCGTGGTAGCGGCGGCGCTGGGCTACGGCTTGAACCAGTGGATGAGCGGTGACGACATCGCCGCCTGGGGCTGGCGTATTCCGTTCGCCGTGGGCTGCATGATCGTGCCGTTCATTTTCCTGCTGCGTCGCAAGCTGGAAGAGACCGAAGAGTTCACCGCCCGCCGTCACCGCCCCGCCATGCGCGAGGTGTACAACACACTGGTGGCCAACTGGACCATCGTCGTCGCCGGGATGCTGATGGTGGCGATGACCACCACCGCCTTCTACCTGATCACCGTGTACGCGCCGACCTTCGGCAAGAGCGTGCTCAACCTGAGCACCGCCGACGCGCTGATGGTGACCCTGCTGGTGGGCGTGTCGAACTTTGTCTGGCTGCCCATCGGCGGCGCGCTGTCGGACCGCATTGGCCGCAAGCCGATGCTGATCGCCATGACCGTGCTGGCCATCGCCACCTCGTACCCGGCGCTGTCGTACCTGGCCCAGGCACCGAGCTTTGCGCACATGCTGGAAACCCTGCTGTGGCTGTCGTTCATGTACGGCATGTACAACGGCGCGATGATCCCGGCGCTGACCGAAATCATGCCGGTGGAAGTGCGTGTGGCCGGTTTCTCCCTGGCCTACAGCCTGGCGACTGCCGTGTTCGGCGGCTTCACCCCGGCGATCTCCACCGCGCTGATTCACAGCAGCGGCGACAAGGCCGCGCCAGGCTACTGGATGAGCTTCGCCGCCCTGTGCGCCCTGTGCGCCACCCTGTACCTGTACCGTCGCGGCAGCGCCCAGCTGCGCGCCGCAGTCTGAAGGGGGGCGCCATGAACAAACTGCTGAACGGCGTGGCCGCCCTGGCCCTGGCCATCACCGGCCTGGCCCAGGCCGACGACCTCAACGTGATGACCTCGGGTGGCTTCACTGCCGCCTATAAAATCCTCGGGCCGCAGTTCGCCGCGGCCCATGGCGACCACCTTGTCACCATCCTCGGCCCCTCCATGGGCAAGGCCGCCGAGGCGATCCCCAACCGCCTGGCGCGCGGTGAACAGGCTGACGTGGTGATCATGGTCGGCTACGCCCTGGACGACCTGATCAAGCAAGGCAAGGTGCTGCCCGCCTCGCGGGTGGAACTGGCGGACTCGCGCATCGGCCTGGTGGTGAAAGCCGGCCAGCCGAAGCCGGACATCAGCAGCGTCGCCGCCTTCAAGCAGGCGTTGCTGCAGGCCAGGTCCGTGGGTTATTCCGACAGCGCCAGCGGCGTCTACGTACAGGATCAGTTGTTCAAGCGCCTGGGTATCGAAGCCCAGCTCAAGCCCAAGGCGAAGATGATCGAGCGCATTCCGGTGGCCGGTGAAGTCGCCAAGGGCGAGCCGCAGCTAGGCCTGCAACAGGTCAGCGAACTGCTGCCCGTCGCCGGCGTGACCTACGTGGGCAAGATCCCCGAGCCGCTGCAATCGGTCACCCGCTTCGCCGCCGGCATCCCGGTGGGCGCCGCGCACCCGGCCGAGGCCAAGGCATTGCTGGACTACATGGCCTCGGCGCAGGCGCAGTCGGTGGTCACCGGCACCGGCCTGGACTCGGTGCCTCACTGATCTTCCAGGGGTTTCTTGAACTCCCGAATCAACTGTTCCAGTTCCAGCGCCGCCGGGGTCAGCAACCGGCCCCGGCGACGGATCAGGCCCACACTGCGCAATACCTCGGGCTCCACCAGCGGGATGCTGGTCATCCACTGATGCTCGCCCAGCGGCAAGGCCATGGACGGCACCGCTGCAATCCCCAACCCCGCCTCCACCAACCCCAGCATGGTCGTCACATGGCGGGTCTCGCAGATACTCGGCCGCGCCGGGCGAATGTGCAGCAGCGCCTGGTCCAGCACGAAGCGGTTGCCTGAGGTCTTGTCCACCGAGATGTAGTCGTGCTGGAAATACTCTTCCCAGCTCAGTTGCTTGCGCCCGGCCAGCGGGTGGTCGCGGCGGCAGGCGGCCACGTAGTGCTCCTGCACCAGCAGTTCGAATTCCAGTTCTGGCGGCAGGTTGCCGGTGAAGCTCAGGCCCAGGTCGGCCTCACCGCTGAGCACGGCCTGCTGAACGTCGTTGGCGCTGGCGTCCAGCACCTTCACGCGGATGCGCGGGTAGAGCCTGTGGTAGCGGGCCACCACCTTGGGCATGAAGTAGTAGGCGGCCGACGGCACGCAGGCCACGGTGACGTTGCCCAACCGCGTGGAGGCCACTTCGCTGATGCCCAGCAAGGCAATGTCCAGGTCATTGAGCAGACGTTCGGCGCTGGGCGCGAAGGCGCGGCCGACCATGGTCAGGCTGACGCGGCGAGTAGTGCGGTCGAACAGCCGTACATTGAGCGCACTTTCCAGCTTTTCGATGCGCCGGCTCAACGCCGGCTGGGAGATGCTGATGGCCTCGGCGGCCTTGCGAAAACTGCCCTTCTCCACCACTGCGCGAAAGGCCTGCAGGTCGTTCAGGTCGAAATTGATGCTCATCCCGGTCACTCATGCCGAATTTTATTTATCCGATCAGCTTAATGCATGAATGGCCAGTATTGATGCTGGACCATAGTCGAAAGACCATTCGTCGCCGGCGCCGCACCAACGCACCGCCGTAGCGCTCCATTATCAGGAGCGGTGAACTTCATCCGCCTTCCAACAATAACGACGGAGAAACCTCATGGACGCATTCAAAGCAGGCAAGCTGGCCCTGGCCCTGGCCCTGGCGCTGACGGGGGCATTGAGCAGCCCGGCATTCGCCGCAACCTCCAACGATTTTGTCGATGATGCGGCCGCAGGCGGCATCACTGAGGTGGAGGCTGGCAAGCTGGCGCTGGAAAAAAGCAGCTCGGCGGATGTGAAGACCTTCGCCAGCCAGATGATCAAGGACCACGGCGCCGCCAACGAACAGCTGACCGCCCTCGCCCACAAGCTGGACATCGAGGTGCCGGACGACGCTACCTTGATGCAGCAGGCCAAGAAGAAAATCCTCGAATTGCGCGATGAATCCTTCGACAAGGCGTATGCCAACAACCAGGTGAAGGCTCACGAAGACACCGTGGCGCTGTTCAAGAAAGAAGCCGCTTCCTCCGACAAGCCCGAGCTGAAGGCATTCGCGGAAAAAACCCTGCCCAAACTCGAAGAACACCTGAAAATGGCCAAGGAACTGCAAGCCAAGCATCAGTAACGCCTGCCGCGCACGGCCGTGGATTTCCCACAGCCGTGCGCCGGGGTTTACCATGGGCGGTTTATGCCCTGCCAAAAGTCTTTCATGAACGCCGACGCCCTCGCACTTCTCCAGCAACAGCTGGCAACCGCCCTGCAAAACCCGCCCACCGAAACCCGCCGCCTGTTCCATGGCCGTGGGCGCTGCTGGCCAGGCCTGGAACAGATCACCGTGGACTGGCTGCAAGGCGTGCTGCTGGTGTCGCTGTTCCGCGAGCCGGCCGCCGACGAACTGGCCGCGCTGAAACCGCTGCTGCTGGACCTGGCCCAGGCCACCGCGCAGGTGCATAGCCTGATCCTGCAGCACCGCTACCTGCCCGACAGCGCCGCCGAGTGGCTGCTGGGCGAGCCGGTGGAGCAATGGTTCATCGACGAGGACGGCCTGCGCTACCAGCTGGACCTGGGCCGCAAGCAGAACATCGGGCTGTTCCTGGACATGCGCTACGGGCGCCAATGGGTGCGCGAGCACGCCGCCGGCAAGCGCGTGCTGAACCTGTTCGCCTACACCTGCGGGTTCTCGTTGACGGCCATTGCCGGTGGCGCCGAGCACGTGGTGAACCTGGACATGGCCCGCGCCGCCCTGAGCCGCGGCCGTGACAACCACCGCCTGAACGGCCACGACCTGGACCGCGTGAGCTTCCTGGGCCACGAGCTGTTCAAGTCGTGGGGCAAGGTCAAGCGTGGCGGCCCGTATGACCTGGTGATCATCGACCCGCCGTCGTTCCAGCGCGGCAGCTTCGTGCTGACCCAGGATTACCGCAAAGTGCTGCGCAAGCTGCCCGAGCTGCTGACCGAGCAAGGCGTGGTCCTGGCCTGCGTCAATGACCCGGCCATCGGCTCCGATTTCCTGATTCAGAGCATGGCCGAGGAAGCCCCGCAGCTGACCTTCCAGCACCGCCTGGAAAACCCGCCGGAATTCCCCGACGCCGAGCCCGAAGGCGGCCTCAAGGCGCTGGTGTTCACCAGCGCGTGAACCCCGCCTGACCTCGTAGCCGCTACCTGGCGGCAGCGGCTACAGAGATTGATCAGGGAAGGTGAACGGCAGGTTGCTCTCTTGGGCAATGCCACTTACCCTCTGCGGGCTTTTTCATGCGTGCAGCAGGAAGCCGGTGCAACTCCGGCGCGGTCGCGCCACTGTGTTCGGGCCTCCCGAAAGCCAGACCTTGCTGCCCGCCATTCCTTTTCGCCCAACGGACGCGCCATCCCGGGAGCCGCTGCATGCTGTTACGCCACCTTGCCTTTGCCTGCCTGTCTTTATCCGCCGCCTCGGCACTTGCCGCCGCGCCACCCAGCCACTACCCGCTGACCGTGCAGAACTGCGGCCACAGCGTACGCATCGATGCGCCGCCGCAACGGGCGGTCAGCCTGGGCCAGGCCAGCACCGAGTTGTTGCTGTCGCTGGGCCTTGGCCCGCGCATGGTCGGCACCGGCGTGTGGTTCGGGCCGCTGCCACCAGCCCTGGCCGCCGCTGGCGCCACAGTGCCGCGCCTGGCGGATAACGCGCCCAGCTTCGAGGCCGTGGCCAAGGCGGCGCCGGACATCGTCGTGGCCCAGTACACCTACCACGTTGGCCCCCAGGGCGAGGTCGCCACGCCTGAGCAGCTGCTGAAACTGGGCATCCCCTCCTACGTGTCGCCCAGCGACTGCGACGGCAAGGGCGTGACCGCCACCTCCAATGCCGACGGCAGCCGCAGCCAGCTGTACTCCCTGGCCCTGGTGGACAAGGAAATCAGCGAACTGGCGAACATCTTCAACGTGCCCGCCGCCGGCCAGGCCCTCAGCGCACGCCTGCATGAACGCGTGGCGGCAGCCGTAAAACTGGCCAACGCCACCGCCCACCCGCCGCTGTCGGTGCTGTACTGGTTCTCCAGTACGCGCCTGGAAGGCGACCCTTGGGTGGCCGGCAAGAACGGCGCACCGGGCTATATTTCGCAGGTGCTGGGCCTGCGCAACGTCATCGATAGCGATGAGGAATGGCCGGGCGTGAGCTGGGAGAGCATTGCTGCCCGCGACCCCGACGTGATCGTGCTGGCGCGCATGCAACGCCGCCTGTACCCCGCCGACGACGTCGAGAAAAAGCTGGCCTTCCTGCGCAACGACCCGGTCACCCGCGAACTCAAGGCGGTGCGCAACGGCCGCCTGATCGTGGTGGACGCCAACACCCTGAACCCATCCATGGGCGTGGTCGATGCCATCGAACAGATCGCCAAGGGCCTGGCCGATACGGGCAACACGCCTTGATGCCACTGGAACGTTCTGGCCTCGGCCGTTGGGCGCTGGCCATGCTGGCGCTGCTTAGCCTGGGCCTGTCGATTGCGCTGGCGGTGTCCCTGGGCGAGCTGGACATTCCCCTGGCCGTCACCCTCAAGGCGCTGCTCAACGGCCTGGGGCTGGGGGCCTATGAAGTGCCGCGCATACAGCAGGGCATCATCTGGGAATACCGCCTGAGCCGTGCGCTGGTGGCCGCCTGCTGCGGCGCCGGCCTGTCGCTGTGCGGCGCGGTATTGCAGGCGCTGCTGCGCAACGCCCTGGCCGACCCTTACGTGCTGGGCATCAGCGCTGGCGCCTCCACCGGCGCGGTGTTGGTGATGCTGCTGGGCCTGGGCGGTGGTTTGATCGGCATCTCCCTGGGCGCCTTCCTCGGTGCCGCGCTGGCTTTCGGTCTGGTGGTGCTGCTGGCCACCGGCATTCGCGGTGGCCCGGCCCAGGTGATATTGGCCGGCGTTGCCGGGGCGCAGTTGTTCAACGCCCTCACCGCCTGGATCGTCTCCACCTCGGCCAACGCCGAGCAGGCCCGCAGCGTGATGTTCTGGCTGCTGGGCAGCCTGGGCGGTGTGCGCTGGCATGACGTGGGCCTGGCAGCCGCGGTGGTGGGCGTCGGGCTGCTGGTGTGCCTGTATTGTGCGCGCACCCTGGACGCCTTCGTGTTCGGTGACGATGCAGCCGCCAGCCTTGGCGTACCGGTGGCGCGCCTGCGCTGGCTGCTGTTCGGGGTCACGGCGCTGATCACCGCCACCCTGGTGAGCATCGTCGGCGCGGTGGGCTTCGTCGGCCTGGTGGTGCCGCATATCGCCCGCCTGTTAGTGGGCCCGCGGCATGTGCGGCTGTTGTTGGCCTGCGTGCTGATCGGCGCCAACTTCATGGTGTTGGCCGACATTGCCTCGCGGCTGATCGTTCCGGGGCAGGTGCTGCCCATCGGCGTGGTGACCGCCTTGGTCGGCGCGCCGGTGTTCGCCGCCCTGCTCTACCGCAACCGGGCAGCACCATGAGCCTGCGCGCCGATAACGTCGGCTGGAGCGTCGACGGCCAGGTGATCATCGACGGCATCAGCCTGGACCTCCCCGCCCAGGGCACCCTGGGCCTGATCGGCCCCAATGGCTCCGGCAAATCGACCCTGCTGCGCCTGCTGGCCGGCCTGCGCGCGCCCAGCCAGGGCTGCGTCAGCCTCGACGGCCGCGCGCTGGCGCAGTGGCCGCGCAAGGCCGTGGCCCGCCGCGTGGCGCTGGTGGAACAGCACGCCGGCACCGAGGTGGACATTCGCGTGCAGGACATCGTGCGCCTGGGCCGCACCCCGCATCGCGGCGCACTGGCGCCATGGACGCAAGAGGACCAGGCCATTGTCGAACAGGCCCTGGCCCGCACCGGCCTGGGTGCGCTGCGCCTGCGCAGTTGGCACAGCCTGTCGGGCGGGGAGCGCCAGCGCACGCAGATCGCCCGCGCCCTGGCCCAGGGGCCCAGCGAACTGCTGCTGGACGAACCCACCAATCACCTGGACATCCAGCATCAGCTGCAGCTGCTACAACTGATTCAAGGCCTGCCGGTGACGTGCGTGATGGCCTTGCACGACCTGAACCTGGCGGCGATGTTCTGCGACCGCCTGGTGCTGCTGCAACACGGCCGCGTGGTGGCCAGCGGCAGCCCCGAACAGGTCATCACCGCCGAGCTGGTGGCCCGGGTCTATGGCGTGCGCTGCGTAGTCAGCCCTTCCGCTCACCATGGCCGCCCGCATATTCAATACCTGCCCTGAGGCATGGCCCATGAAGACTGTCCTGGTGATCGGCATCGGTGCCGGCAACCCTGACCACCTGACCTTGCAGGGGCTGAGGGCGCTGAACCGCGTCGACGTGTTCCTGCTGTTCGACAAGGGCCCGGCCAAGCACGGCCTCAACGACCTGCGTCGCGACCTGTGCACGCGCCTGGCCACCGAGCGGCCCTGGCGCATGGTGGAAGCCGACAACCCGCCGCGCGGCCCTGACGGCAACAGCTATGCCGATGCGGTGCAGCAACTCAATGACCACAAACAGCAACTGGTCGAGCAGCTTATTGCCAATGAAGTGGCCGATGGCGAGTGCGCGGGCATCCTCGTGTGGGGCGACCCGGCCTTGTATGACAGCACCCTGCGGATCCTGCAGGCAGTGCTGGCCGCCGGCCGCGCGGTGTTCGAATACGACGTGGTCCCGGGCATCACGGCCATACAGGCGTTGACTGCGGCCCATCGGGTGACGCTGAACGAGATCGGCGGTTCGGTGCGCATCAGCCCGGGGCGGCAATTGGGCGATGGCGTGGGTGCGGGGGAAAGCCAGGTGGTGATGCTGGATGCCCACCAGGCATTCAACCGCTTGCGTGGCCAGGGGTTGTTTATCTGGTGGGGCGCTTACGTGGGCAGCCCCGATGAAATCCTGGTTGCCGGGCCACTGGACCAGGTAGCGGACGAGATCGTGCGCGTGCGCGAGCAGGCGCGGCTGCGCCATGGCTGGATCATGGACACCTACCTGCTGAAACCCACCCCGTAGCAACAACTGTCTTGTGGGAGCTGGCTTGCCAGCGAGCTTTTATGGCCCCAACAGCTCGCTGGCAAGCCAGCTCCCACAGGATGTAGCAGCTGCAGCAGGCGGCGTCCGGGGGCGATGCGGTATTTCGGCCGGGAAATGAAAAAGGCCGCTTTCGCGGCCTTTTTCAGGAGGGCATCACGGCTTAATAGCGCGTGATATCCGCCTTGGTTTCCAGCGCCTTGCGGTAGGCCGCGAAGTCCTGCTGGCCAGCACGCGAAGCGAGGAAGCGACGGTATTGCGCTTTCTCGGCATCGGTGGCGGCTGCGGCTTCGTTGACGCCGTTCAGGCGTACCACCACGTAGCTGCCATCGGACAGGCTGACGCTGTCATAGACCGGCTTGTCCTTGCCCACAGGCTTGGTCATGCGGAATACGTCCTGCAGCACGGCCGGGTCGATACCTTCCTGGCTACGCGACACGGCTTCCTGGGTTTTCCAGGCCTGGCCGTCCTGGCTTGCCGCCAGCGCAATCTTGCCATCACGCAGGCCAGCCACCAGGGCGTCGACCTTGGTTTTCACCGCGTCGCTGGCCTTGACCTGCGCCAGGTGCTTGCGGATCGCGTCAGACACGGCTTCCAGCGGCAGTTGCGCCGGCTTGCGGTGTTCGTGAACGTGCACCACCACGGTGGTTTCCGGGTCCAGTTCGATGGCCGAGCTGTTGGCGCCTTCGTCCATCACTTCCGGGCTGAACGCGGCTTGCACCACGGCGCGGTTGGCGGTCACGCCTTCGCTGCCACCTTCACGGCCGAACGGCGCGGAGGTTTGCACTTTCAGCCCCAGGTCTGCCGCTGGCTGCACCAGGTCGGAGGCTTCGTACGACGAGTCTTCCAGTTTCTTGGCAGCATCGACGTACATCTGCTCGACCTGAGCGGTCTTGGCGTCACGGGTCAGCTTGTCTTTCATGCTGGCGAAGGTCGGTGCGTTAGGCGCCTCGACACCCAGCAGCTTGATCAGGTGCCAGCCGAACTGGCTGCGCACAGGGGCCGATACCTGGTCCTTGTTCAGCGCGTACAGCGCAGTCTCGAAGGCCGGGTCATAGACGCCCTTGCCGGCGTAACCCAGGTCACCACCATTGGTGGCCGAACCCGGGTCCTGGGAGAATTCCTTGGCCAGCTTGGCGAAGTCTTCACCCTTGGCCAGGCGTGCCTGGATCTCTTCGATCTTGGCCTTGGCCTGGGCGTCGGTGGTCTTGGCGTTGACCTCGATCAGGATGTGCGCGGCACGACGCTGCTCGGTGAGCGCGGCGGTCTGGGCCTTGTAGGCAGCCTGCAGGTCTTCGTCCTTGACGGTGACCTTGTCGAAGAACGCCGACTTCTTCAGCTCCACGTAGTCAATCACCACCTGGTCGGGGCTCATGAACTCCTTGGCGTGCTCGTCGTAGTGCTTCTTCACTTCATCGTCACTGACCTTGATGGCCGACGGGTCAGCCTTGAAGGCCAGCGAGGCGAAATCGCGAGTCTGCTTTTCGAGGCGGGCGAACGCCTGCACCTGGGCGTCGGTGACGAAGCTGCTGCCAGCCACGCCGGCGCGCAGTTGGCCGACCAGCATTTCCTGGGCCATCATCTGGCGGAATTGCAGGCGCGAGTAGCCCATCTGGCGAATGACGGCGTCGAAACGGTCGGCGCTGAACTTGCCGTCCACCTGGAATTCAGGGGTTTGCAGGATCAGTTGATCCAGCTCGGCTTCCGAGAAGCTGAACTTGGCATCGGTAGCGCCCTGGATCAGCAGCTTGCGGTCGATCAGGCCCTTGAGGGCCGCTTCGCGCAGCATCTTCTCGTCGAGCATGGAGGCGTCGAAATCCTTGCCCAGCTGTTGCATCAGCTGGCGGCGTTGCATTTCGACCGCCTGGGCCAGCTCGCTCTGGCTGATGGCGTCGCCATTGACCTTGGCCGCATCGGCGGTATGGCTGGTGGCTTTGAAAATGGCATCGAAGCCGGTCAGTGCCATCAAGGCAACGATGACACCGATGATGGTCTTGGCAATCCAGCCTTGTGAATTGTCCCTGATATTCTGCAGCATGCGTCCCCCAGAAACGGTTGTACTGATTAAGCAACCGCGGAGAGTGGGTAGAATCCGGATAGAAGAAAGGCGCATCCGAGGATGCGCCTTCTCGTAACTGGCGGAGCAATCACCGGCGCCGTGCGTCGGCTTGAGACCAGCTCATTGGCTGCTCCGCTTCCAGGTCGGAAATTTTTCCCGCCCCGGTCGGGCAAAGGCGTGAAAGGCTTAGTTTACCGCTTCTTTCAGTGCTTTGCCGGCTTTGAAGCCAGGCTTCTTGGCAGCAGCGATTTCCAGGGTCTTGCCAGTCTGTGGGTTACGGCCAACGCGAGCTGGGCGGTCAGTCACAGAGAAAGTACCGAAACCTACCAGTACCACGGAGTCGCCAGCCTTCAGAGCGCCAGTGACGGAGTCGATTACTGCGTCCAGCGCACGGCCAGCTACAGCTTTCGGGATATCAGCGGATGCAGCGATAGCATCAATCAGTTCCGACTTGTTCACTCTTAAGTCCCCTTATATCTATATGAGTTTGTTTCTAAGTATGTGGTAAAGCTAAAACTGTGCCGGGAGGCTGCTGACACCAGTAAGTGCCGCTTTATAACAAGGGCTTTAAAAAGCTGTCAAGAAAAGCCCCCCGGCCAAAATACGTGCTAGTGCGTGCTGATTCTTTCCTTGGAATCCGCGTCGCGTTTCTCGTCCTTCGCGACTATCTCCGGAGCCACATCGGGCAAGGGCTCCGGGGCGTATTGCAGCGCAATCTGGAGCACTTCGTCAATCCATTTAACCGGTTTAATCTGAAGATCCTGCTTAATATTGTCAGGAATTTCCTTCAAATCACGCACGTTCTCTTCGGGAATGATCACGGTCTTGATCCCACCCCGGTGAGCCGCCAGCAATTTCTCCTTCAGACCGCCAATGGCCAGCACTTGACCACGCAGGGTGATCTCGCCGGTCATGGCCACATCTGCACGCACCGGAATCTGCGTCAACGCCGAAACCAGGGCGGTGCACATGCCCACGCCGGCACTTGGGCCGTCTTTTGGCGTGGCGCCTTCAGGCATGTGGATGTGGGTGTCGCGCTTCTCGTGGAAGTCCAGGGGAATGCCCAGGCTCTTGGCACGGCTGCGCACCACGGTCAGGGCCGCGGTGATGGATTCGACCATCACGTCGCCCAGCGAACCGGTCTTGATCAGTTGGCCCTTGCCCGGTACCACGGCGGCCTCGATGGTCAGCAATTCGCCGCCCACCTGGGTCCACGCAAGGCCCGTTACCTGGCCAATCTGATCCTGCTGCTCGGCCAGGCCGTAGCGGAACTTGCGCACGCCCAGGAAGTGTTCCAGCGAATCGGCGGTCACTTTCACCGAGAAATGCTTGTCGCGGGCGTGTTCCTTCACCACCTTGCGGCAGACCTTGGCGATCTGGCGCTCCAGGCCACGCACACCGGCTTCGCGGGTGTAGTAGCGGATGATGTCGCGAATCGCGGCCACGTCCAGTTCCAGCTCACCCTTCTTCAGGCCGTTGGCGGCGATCTGCTTGGGCGACAGGTACTTGGTGGCGATGTTGATCTTCTCGTCCTCGGTGTAACCCGGCAGGCGGATCACTTCCATCCGGTCCAGCAGCGCTGGCGGGATGTTCATGGAGTTCGAGGTGCACAGGAACATCACGTCCGAGAGGTCGTAGTCGACTTCCAGGTAGTGGTCGTTGAAGTTGTGGTTCTGCTCGGGGTCGAGCACTTCCAGCAATGCCGACGCCGGGTCGCCACGCATGTCGCTGCCCATCTTGTCGATTTCGTCCAGCAGGAACAGCGGGTTGCGCACCCCCACCTTGGTCATCTTCTGGATCAGGCGGCCAGGCATGGAGCCGATGTAGGTGCGGCGGTGGCCACGAATCTCGGCCTCGTCACGCACGCCACCCAGGGCCATGCGCACGAACTTGCGGTTGGTGGCATGGGCGATGGACTCGGCCAGCGAGGTTTTACCCACGCCAGGCGGGCCAACCAGGCACAGCACCGGACCACGGATCTTTTTCACGCGCTTTTGCACGGCGAGGTACTCAAGGATGCGCTCCTTGACCTCTTCCAGGCCGTAGTGGTCGGCGTCGAGGATATCCTCGGCGCGCGCCAGGTCCAGGCGCACCTTGCTCTGCGCCTTCCACGGCACCTGCACCAGCCAGTCGATGTAGGAACGCACCACGGTGGCCTCGGCCGACATCGGCGACATCTGCTTGAGCTTGTTCAGCTCGGCAGTGGCCTTGGCCAGGGCATCCTTGGGCAGGCCGGCGGCATCGATGCGCTTTTTCAGCTCTTCGACTTCGTTATGGCCTTCATCGCTGTCGCCGAGCTCTTTCTGAATGGCCTTCATCTGCTCATTCAGGTAGTACTCGCGCTGACTGCGCTCCATCTGTTTTTTCACGCGGCCGCGGATGCGCTTCTCGACCTGCAGCAGGTCGATTTCGGCGTCCAGCAGGGCCAGCACGTGTTCGACCCGTGCGGACAGGTCGATGATTTCGAGAATTTCCTGCTTCTGCTCGATTTTCAGCGCCATGTGCGCGGCCATGGTATCTACCAGGCGGCCGGGTTCATCAATGCTGTTGAGCGAGGACAGGACTTCGGCAGGGACTTTCTTGCCCAGCTGCACGTATTGCTCGAACTGGGCCAGCAGGCTGCGCACGAACACTTCGGACTCGCGGTCCGGGGCATCGACTTCGTCGATCAGCTGCACTTCAGCGCGGCAATGGCCGTCCACTTCCATGAAACTTTCGACGGTGCCGCGCTGCTCGCCCTCGACCAGCACCTTGACGGTGCCATCAGGCAGCTTGAGCAGTTGCAGCACGGTAGCAACGGTACCCACGCGATACAGGGCGTCTTCGCCTGGATCATCGTCGGCAGGATTCTTCTGGGCCAGCAGCAGGATCTGCTTTTCGCCCGTCATCGCGGCCTCGAGGGCTTCGATGGATTTCTCGCGCCCCACGAACAGCGGGATCACCATGTGCGGATACACGACGACATCACGCAATGGCAGGAGAGGCAATTCGATGGTTGTCTTCATGATTTCGCCTCTACAGCGGCCCAAGGGCCGTAGACAGTGGAATTGAGCTTGTAGTCAATGTGGGGGCAGCCCCCAAAAAAAACAAGCGCTGCGGGGCAGGAAAAGCAAAGGGGCCCGAAGGCCCCTTCCTGTTTCAAGCCGCAGTACGACTTATGCGTCTGGCGCAGCCTTGGCTGGCGACTCACTGTTTTCGTAGATTAACAGTGGCTTGGACTTTCCTTCGATGACGCTTTCGTCGATCACCACTTTGCTGACGTCGGTCTGCGAAGGGATCTCGTACATGGTGTCCAGCAGCACGCCTTCCAGGATGGAACGCAGGCCACGGGCACCGGTCTTGCGCTCCAGCGCACGATGGGCCACGGACTTCAGCGCGTCGGTGCGGAACTCGAGGTCCACGCCTTCCATCTCGAACAGCTTGGCGTATTGCTTGGTGAGGGCGTTCTTGGGCTCGGTCAGGATCTGCATCAGCGCAGCCTCATCGAGTTCGTCCAAGGTGGCCAGCACCGGCAGGCGGCCAACGAATTCGGGGATCAGACCGAATTTGACCAGGTCATCAGGCTCGACTTCACGCAGGGACTCGCCCACCTTCTTGCCTTCCTGCTTGCTGCGCACTTCGGCGTTGAAGCCGATGCCGCCAGCCGTGGAACGGTTCTGGATGACCTTTTCCAGGCCAGAGAACGCACCACCGCAGATGAACAGGATATTACGGGTGTCTACCTGCAGGAATTCCTGCTGAGGATGCTTGCGACCGCCTTGTGGCGGTACCGAGGCAACGGTGCCCTCGATCAGCTTCAACAGTGCCTGCTGCACGCCCTCGCCCGAAACGTCACGGGTGATGGACGGGTTGTCGGATTTGCGCGAGATCTTGTCGATCTCGTCGATGTAGACAATGCCCATCTGGGCCTTCTCGACATCGTAGTCGCATTTCTGCAACAGCTTTTGAATAATGTTTTCAACGTCTTCACCGACATAACCCGCTTCTGTCAGCGTGGTGGCGTCGGCGATGGTGAAGGGTACGTTGAGCAGGCGCGCCAGGGTTTCAGCCAGCAGCGTCTTGCCCGAACCGGTCGGGCCGATGAGCAGGATGTTGCTCTTGCCCAGTTCGACGTCGTCACCCTTCTTGTCACGTTGATTGAGGCGCTTGTAGTGGTTGTACACCGCTACCGCCAAAACCTTTTTAGCGCGTTCCTGACCAATCACGTACTGATCAAGGATGCCGCTGATTTCTTTGGGCGAAGGCAATTTATGCGCGTTGCTCTCGGCCTGGGCTTCTTGCACCTCCTCGCGGATGATGTCGTTGCACAGGTCGACGCACTCGTCGCAGATAAAGACCGAGGGGCCGGCAATCAATTTGCGCACTTCATGCTGGCTTTTGCCACAGAAGGAGCAATAGAGCAATTTGCCGTTGTCCTCGCCGTTGCGGGTGTCAGTCATTCGATCGATCCAAATCCGATAGGCTTGCAACACAAGATGAAGGCAATCGCGGGGTTTTTCAAGTCCACAGGTGGCTGGTTGTGCCAACCACCTGGCATTTGCTCCGCTTAGGCAGGCATCTGACGCTTGTTGATCACGGAGTCGACCAGGCCGTATTCGGCCGCGCGGTCGGCGCTCATGAAGTTGTCACGATTGGTGTCCTGCTCGATCTGCTCGAGGGTCTGGCCGGTGTGGAACGCCAGCAGCTCGTTCAGGCGGTGACGGATCGAGAGAATTTCGCGGGCGTGAATATCGATGTCCGACGCCTGGCCCTGGAAACCGCCCAGTGGCTGGTGAATCATCACACGCGAGTTCGGCAGGCAGTAACGCTTGCCCTTGGCACCACCGGCCAGCAGGAAAGCGCCCATGCTGCAGGCCTGACCGATGCAGGTGGTGGACACGTCCGGCTTGATGAACTGCATGGTGTCGTAGATCGACATGCCAGCAGTGACCGAGCCGCCAGGGCTGTTGATGTAGAGATGGATATCCTTGTCCGGGTTCTCGGCTTCGAGGAAGAGCAACTGCGCGCACACCAGGTTGGCCATGTAGTCTTCTACCGGGCCAATCAGGAAGATCACTCGCTCTTTCAACAGGCGCGAGTAGATGTCGTAGGCGCGTTCGCCACGAGCCGATTGCTCGACAACCATCGGGACCAGGCCGCCAGCGGCCTGGATGTCAGAACTGTGCTGAATATAAGAATTGCGGGACATGTCTCGCACTCACTCCCAAATAGTCAAGTCTTGAATACGCATAAGCCAGCGCGAAGGCTGGCTTATGGTGGTGTTCCAACGCTGGAAGGAATCAGTCGGCTTGTGCAGCTTCAGCCGGCTTGACTGCTTCTTCGTAGGAGACCGCTTTGTCGGTCACACTAGCTTTCTGCAGAACAGTATCCACAACTTGCTCTTCCAGCACAACCGAACGGACTTCGTTCAGCTGCTGGTCGTTCTTGTAGTACCAGGCCACGACCTGCTCTGGCTCCTGGTAGGCCGAGGCCATTTCCTGGATCAGCTCACGTACGCGGGCTTCGTCCGGCTTTAGCTCGTTGGCCTTGACCACTTCAGCGACGATCAGACCCAGCACAACGCGACGCTTGGCTTGTTCTTCGAACAGCTCGGCTGGCAGTTGGTCAGGCTTGATGTTGCCACCGAACTGCTGAACGGCTTGAACGCGCAGGCGGTTCACTTCGTTTTCCAGCAGGGCTTTTGGCACTTCGATCGGGTTGGCAGCCAGCAGACCGTCCATGACCTGGTTCTTCACCTTGGTCTTGATGGCCTGGCGCAGCTCGCGCTCCATGTTCTTGCGAACTTCGGTGCGGAAGCCTTCCAGACCGGTTTCCTTGATGCCGAACTGGTTGAAGAAGGCTTCGTTCAGCTCAGGCAGGGTCGGTGCGGAAACGCTGTTCACGGTAACGGTGAACTCGGCGGCCTTGCCGGCCAGGTCCAGGTTCTGATAGTCCTCTGGGAAGGTCAGGGTCAGAACGCGCTCTTCACCGGCCTTGGCGCCAACCAGGCCATCTTCGAAGCCCGGGATCATGCGGCCGGAACCCAGCACCAGCTGAGTGCCCTGGGCCGAACCACCAGCGAAGGCTTCGCCGTCGATCTTGCCGACGAAAT
Source organism: Pseudomonas sp. JC1203 (assembly GCF_056175065.1). Classification (NCBI taxonomy): domain Bacteria; kingdom Pseudomonadati; phylum Pseudomonadota; class Gammaproteobacteria; order Pseudomonadales; family Pseudomonadaceae; genus Pseudomonas; species Pseudomonas sp. JC1203. Next base: position 71,178 of record NZ_JBWCAM010000023.1, on the reverse strand, counting down.
CGATGTTCAGCTGGTCTTCGTTTGCAGCGGCGCGGTCGGCAGCTTCAAAACGAACGTTCTGCTTGCGCAGGATTTCCAGCATGTTGTCCAGGTCGGCATCAGCAACTTCGGCGCTCAGGCGCTCGACGTTGATGGACTCGAAACCTGCGACGGCGAACTCTGGGAATACTTCGAAAGTAGCGATGTATTCCAGGTCCTTGCCCTTTTCGAACACTTTAGGTTCGACAGCCGGGGCACCGGCTGGATTCAGCTTCTGCTCAACCACGGCTTCGTAGAAAGTCGCCTGGATCAGGTCGCCCAGGGCTTCCTGACGTGCGGAATCTTCGTAGCGCTGACGAATCACGCTCATCGGCACTTTGCCAGGACGGAAGCCTGGAACCTTAGCGCGACGGGCAGTCTGTTGCAGACGCTTGTTGACTTCGGTCTCGATGCGCTCGGCAGGCACGCCGATGGTCATGCGGCGCTCGAGAGCGGAAGTGTTTTCAACAGAAACTTGCATGGATTTTCCTCGTTGCACAGACGTTAGCCGGCCATTTCCGACCCCAATCAAGGGCATGCATTCTAGAGGGTCGAACACAAGAAGTCACCCTATGCAAGACAGCTTGAAACAAGGAATGGCAAAACCGTCGCAAAAGCCCGCCCGCAAAGGGCTTGGCAGGGCCATGGGCGGCGTTTTCAGCGTACCCGGCCATGCGACCGACGGCATTTCCAAAAACACCCCGCACTGATATCGCGCACGCGGATCTTTGCAAAATATTTACGTTCGTAGACAAACAGTTACAAAAATTCGGTGTCTGATACATCAGAACGGGCGCATTACCCCCGACACCAGGAGACAACCGTGTTCAACAAACTGACCAAACTCACCGTGGCCGCCTTCGCCGCCATCGCCATTGCCAGCACTTCCGGGTGCATTATCCTGCCAGACCACGGACATGGCGGTGGTGGCGGACACCACGGCGGCTGGTACCGTTGATAATTGCTGAATGAATGAAAAAGCCCGCCCTCGAAAGAAGGCGGGCTTTTTTGTGGGCCTGCTTTATTGCCAGCTACTGCGCAAAGGCTGGTAACACCGACATTTCAGGCCCTGGCAGCCTTTGCTCGCCAGGCGACTGATTAAACTCCACGCAGACAAAAAAGGCGCCTGATTCGCATCAGGCGCCTTTTTCATGAGATATGGGGTGGACGATGGGGATCGAACCCACGACAACAGGAGTCACAATCCTGTGCTCTACCAACTGAGCTACGCCCACCATAAAACGGTGTTACCAGTGCCCCCATTACAAACGGGGCGATACAGCTTAAATGGTGCGGACGAAGAGACTCGAACTCTTACAGCTTGCGCCGCTGGAACCTAAATCCAGTGTGTCTACCAATTTCACCACGTCCGCATGTGAAGCTTTTTAAAGCAAAGGCGCCAGATTTTCATCAGGCGCCTTTCGAAATATGGGGTGGACGATGGGGATCGAACCCACGACAACAGGAGTCACAATCCTGTGCTCTACCAACTGAGCTACGCCCACCATATTGCGTTACTTGTGCCAAAGCTGCCTAATGGCGCACCCGGCAGGACTCGAACCTGCGACCATCCGCTTAGAAGGCGGATGCTCTATCCAGCTGAGCTACGGGCGCTTATTTAATCTGCACTCTGTGACGACTACAAATTTTAAGCTTCAGTCCTGCGGAGTTAAATACTCAACTCTGCCTGACCTTCTTCACCAGTGCTAGGCTCTGCCCGACAAGTGCGACGAATGTTATAGACGGTCGGTAGGGTCGTCAATCTTTTTCTGAAAAAAATTCATTTTATTTAAGGGCTTAGCGGAATCGTCGGACCAAGCGCCTTTGCCCATCGCGCCCGGCATGCGAGAATGCGCGCACATTTTCTTCCCTCTCGATGGTTAACCACGCGACATGACTGCACAACTAATCGACGGCAAGGCGATCGCCGCCAGCCTGCGCCAGCAGATCGCCCAACGGGTCACCGAGCGCCGCCAGCAAGGCCTGCGCACCCCGGGCCTGGCCGTGATCCTGGTCGGCAGCGATCCTGCTTCCCAGGTATATGTCTCGCACAAGCGTAAAGACTGTGAAGAGGTCGGCTTTCTGTCCCAGGCCTTCGATATGCCTGCCCAGACCACCCAGCTTGAGCTGGAAAGCCTGATCGACCGCCTCAACGACGATGCCGACATCGACGGCATTCTGCTGCAACTGCCGCTGCCCGAGCACCTGGACGCCTCCAAGCTGCTGGAACGCATTCGCCCCGACAAGGACGTGGACGGTTTCCACCCCTACAACGTCGGCCGCCTGGCCCAGCGCATTCCGCTGCTGCGCCCGTGCACACCGAAAGGCATCATGACCCTGCTGGAAAGCACCGGCCAGGACCTGTACGGCATGAACGCGGTAGTGGTTGGCGCCTCCAACATCGTGGGCCGCCCCATGGCCATGGAGCTGCTGCTGGCTGGCTGCACCGTCACCGTCACCCACCGCTTCACCAAGGACCTGGCCGGCCACGTCGGCCGCGCCGACCTGGTGGTGGTGGCTGCCGGCAAGCCTGGCCTGGTCAAGGGTGAGTGGGTGAAGGAAGGCGCCATCGTCATCGACGTCGGCATCAACCGCCAGGAAGACGGCAAGCTGGTGGGCGACGTGGTGTACGACACCGCCCTGCCCCGCGCTGGCTGGATTACCCCGGTACCAGGCGGCGTCGGCCCCATGACCCGCGCCTGCCTGCTGGAAAACACCCTGTATGCCTGCGAAACGCTGCATGCCTGAGTGATTCGGCACCGCTGAAAAAAAACGCCGCACGCCGTCCCCGGGTGCGGCGTTTTTTTGTGCCTGCCGGCAGCGATAATTATTGAGCACCGTTACCCGGGCACGAATAACCACACTGCCGCCCTTTGAACCAGCCAAAGGGCCACCAACATGCTGCGCGACACACCCGCGACGTTCGATATACGTACCACCCCCCACTACGACCTGCTTGAAAGCCAATTGCCCACATGGATGGCAAAGGTCAGTCCCGACCTGCACGCCGCCATCAAGAGCAAACCCCTGCCGCCCATGACCTGGTATGAAAAGGCCCTTCGGGACATGCCCGAAGTGGTCGCGCAATTCCAGCAGGCGCACCTGCTGCACCGCCACGATACCGAGCAAGTCAACGCCATCATGGCGCGCATTCCTTCCCCGCAAGCGTTTGCCAAGCCGCTGCTGGAACAGGCGATAAAACGGCGCTTCGATGAGACGCTGGATAGCACCGAAACTTACCTGTTCAATGCCAAGCGGGTGGTCATCCCTGCCACCTACGCCTTCGGCCACGAAGCCGACGTGGACCTGGAAACCTTCAACGCCGACCGCAAGGCACGCCACGAGCAGGCCATGCAAGCGGCAACCTGCAGCCTGCTGCAGGCCGCCCTGCAGAACTTCGAAGCCTGGGAGGCCGAACACCACGGCATGGACGATGGTGCCCTCAAGGCCGACATCTACATGGGGTTCAGCATCGATAACCTGACCATCAGCGGTACGCCGGTGGGCATTCCCGCCCACGCGTTCGCCCAGCTGTGCCGCGAGCTGGACCTGGGCCAGCGTTACCAGGAATGCATCAACGTAGCGCTGAACTGGAGCTACCGGCCGGGCGACGCCCCCGGCAGCGCGCTGGCCAACAGCACGGCGCAGATGAAGCTGTTTGAACGCTCGTCACTGCTGGTGCAGAGCCACATCGCCTACATGAAAGGCGACATCGACCAGGCCACCCATGCTGACCTGCTGAACATCGCGCACAACAAAAGCTCCAGCCGCTGCCATTCCCTGCGGTTGTTCAAGACCGTACTCAAAGGCATCGTACTGATCCGCGAGCGCACCACCCTGCCCGACCAGCCCGTGCGCGTGACCGTCTATATACCGGATGATCCGTTCAATTCGCTGAAGACCTACCCCTCCATCCCCGATTTCGTCAGCGCCTTGCGCGGCAACCTGTTCAAGCCCGGTTACCTGCAGTTCCTGGCGCGCTTCGTACCCGCCCGCGAGCGCGCCACGCTGTTCCGCCAACTGGATGACGCGCTGCACCCCAAGACCTGGGACAACGCCAACGAACGCTGGGTGCCTGGCAAGGACCCGATGGCCGATATCAAGCCCAGGCCCATCGCCTTCGAAGATTTCCTGCTGGAAGAATTGGTCAACCACAAAGTCGATACCCTCAAGGATGACGCCCTGTTCCACGTGGTGACCACCGAGGCCGAAGACCGCAAGACCCAGGAAGAGCGCGCCGACTACATCAAGGGCAAGTTCTTCATGGCCCTGAACGTGGCCGCCTTCTTCGTGCCAGGCTTGGGCGAGGCCTTGCTGGTGATGACCGCCGTGGAACTGTGCTGGAATACCATCGAGGGCTTCGAAAGCCTGCTGGAGGGCGACAAGGAAGCCGCCATTGGCCACTTCCTGGGGGTGGCGGAAAACGTCGCCATGCTGGCGGCCTTTGCCGGGGCCGGCTATGTGGCAACCAAGTACGTGCTGCCGAAAGTGATCAGCACGCTGAAGAAAATCCCTTTGCCCAACGGGGTCACGCGGCTGTGGAAGCCGGACCTTGGGCCGTACCAGCACGACATTGAATTGCCCACCCTGAGCAAACCCGACGAGCAGGGCCTGTACAACCACGACGGCAAGCACTGGCTCAAGCGCGAAGAGGGCACCTATTCGGTCAAGGCCCCGGAGGGTGACCTGCCTTACCGCCTGGCGCACCCGAGCAAGGCAGGCGCCTACGAGCCGCCCCTGCGCACCAATGGCAAGGGCGCCTGGCTCAGTGATGTCGACACACCGCACACCTGGCAAGGGCCCGAGTTGTTCCGCAAGATGGGGCCCATTACCGACGGTATTTCCGATACCCGCGCAGGGCGCATCATGCGCATCAGCGGCACCCACGAAGCCACATTGCGCCTGTGCCTGGCCGAGGCCGAGCAACCGCCAGCGCTGCTGGAAGACACCTTGCTGCGGTTCAAGCTCGACCAGGAACTGGACACCGTCATCGCCCAACTGGAAGCGCCGCAGCCCCCGGCCGATCCGCAGTTGCTGCTGCAACTGCTGGCTGAACACCCGCGCTGGCCAGCGGACAAGGCCCTGCGGCTGGAAAGCCCGGATGGCGAGGTGATCCGCCAATTCACCGCCACCCGCGACAACACCATTATCGTTCACGACAACGAGATCGATGCACTGCAGGTGGTGCTCGACAGCCTGCACGCCGACGAGGTGCGCGCCCTGCTGGGCAGCGAGCCCGGCCCCTACGCCAGGCTCATCCTGCGTCAGCAGTTGCTGGACAACGCCACTACCCACCGCGTCGAACTGTTTGCCCAGCGCTACCAGGCCTCGCAGGCAACGGTCGACCCGCTGGCCGCGCTGATCCAGAAGCACTTCCCCGACCTGCCCGTTACGGTCGCCGAGGAATTGGCCACCCACGCCAACCCGGTGGAGCAGGCGCTGATGCGCAACGATCGCACGCTGCCGCCACGGGTAGCCGACGAAGCACGCGCTTATCAAGCCAAGGTGCGGTTGGCCAGGGCTTATGAAGGTGTGTACCTGGATTCGGTGAACACACCCGACAGCACTGTGGTGCAGCACCAGACAGCGGCCTCACTGCCTGGCTGGTCAGCCGCCAACCCAGCACCCATCGCGGTGGTTCGCGATGCCCCGCTGCTGCCCCGGCGCAAGGTGCAGGAGCTGCTGCAGATGGCCCCGGACAAGCCCGGCGCAAAGTCGCCCATGGAGCTGGCAGGCGGCCGCGCCGGCATGCCCGTGAGCGGTACACCGCAGCTCATCCTCGAAGAGTCACTGCTGGACAAAATCCGCCTGCTGGAACTGGAGGCGGCTCTGGATACCGATGCCCAGGGTATCCTTGACCAGCTCTATGCCCGCGGCCTGGACCGTGCTGCCATTGACCAACGGCTAAACCAGCTGTTCGAGGAACAGCGGCTGTTACAGGCCTACCTGGACCAATGGGCGCTGGGCTCGGCCAACCAGCGCCTGTCGCCTGCGCGCCAGCTGAGCCGCCAACGCATAGGCGATGCGCTGCAGCAATTCTGGCGCGCCAGCAGCCTGCCCGAGACCACCCAGGCCGGCCACAGCCTTCGCCTGGAGGCGGTGTACCTCAACGATTTCCCAGCGGACCTGCCGCGCTTTCTACGCGACCGCGTACAACGCCTTGAACTGTTCAGCGTGCGCCCACTTGAAAACAGCCCTTCCTTGTCGCTACTGGAAGCCATACAAGGCGACCAGAACGCCGTGGACCGGTTGTTCAGCCAGTTCGAACATGTCACTGCCTTGAGCATCAACGAAGGCGGCGCATTGGGGCCCTACAGCCTGTTCAGCAACTGGACGTCGCTGATTGCCGTGCACTTCCCCAACCTCGTCGAGTTACGCCTGGTGAACCTGCGCCTGCCTATCGGCAGCGCGCGGCTACAGGAAATTCGCGGCCTCACCCAGCTCAGGCGCCTGGACCTGAGCGGTAACCGTTTCTACGAGCAACCCAACTTCGCCAACCTGAATCTGGATTACCTCGGCCTGGATTCGCTGAGTGACGAATGGAGCGAATTTCAGCCCAACCTGTTCAACCCGGCACTCCTGGACCACGCCACCGAGATTTCCCTGCGCGGCAACCGCCTGGTCACCCTGCCCGACCACGTGCTGGAAAACCCCACCGGTACCGGCCGCAGCACCCGGCTGGTGCTGACGGACAACAGCCTGAACCGCGAGACCATGCGCACGGCCATCGAAAGCGAGCAGCCCGATGGCCGCTATACCTTCGATACCGACCTGCCACGCGCCAGCGTCGAGGCCAGCATCGAGCAACAGCAGCAATTGCAACAGGCCGTGGCCGATTGGCGCGACGCCTCCAGCTCTTCGGCGCCGCCCAGCGAAACCACCCTGGCCACGCGCCGCTCGACAGGCCATGCCATCACCCAGTTCTGGCGCATCCTCACCGCCGAGAACGCCGCGCCGATACTGGAGCTTAACGGCGCGGCGGCAGCCGAATTCCCGCACACCCTGCCCGCCTTTTTCTACCGCGAAGTGCTCGACCTGCAACTGAACGAACCCATCGCCAGCCCCGCGCAATTGAACCAGCTGCTGCGCGACTTCCCGCAGCTGGAGCGGCTGACCATCGACGGTTCCCCCACCGCCCTGCCTGGGCTGCCGACAGCGCTGCTGGAGCTGCCATCCCTGCGCAGCCTGAATTTGATTGACCAGGGTCTGGTCATCGACCAGGCCGCCATGGACTTCTTCGCCGAGATTCCCGGGCTGCAGCACCTGAGCCTGGACGGCAATACTTTGGGCACCATCGACGAAGTATCGGCGCTGCGCAATGCCAACCTCGACCTGTTGAGCCTGGAGCGCATGGGCATCACTGCCTGGCCGCAATGGCTGGACAGCTTGATCCCGGACTTCCTGGGCCGGGTCAACCTGCGCGACAACCGCCTGACCTCGCTGCCCGAATACCTGCTGGAAAACCACCGTCGCGACACCGGGCATACCACCATCGAGCTGCGCGGCAACAACCTGGAGTACGACACCATGCGCCGCGCCCACGTGTCGGAGTCTTATTACCGCCCGTTTGCCTTTGAAATGGACCTGCCCGACGACATCGCCGAAATGACCCAAAGCGAATCCCACAGCTCGGACGACCCCACCTCCAGCACTTCGCAGCACTCATCGCACAGCCCTGGCCTGTCGAATGAGGTGGAAGCACCGTCGGCCGAACCCTGGCTGCGTGAAGCCCTTGATCAGGAGGTAACCCTGCAACAGACCTGGGACACTGTTGCGGCCGATACCGGCACCCCCGACCTGCTGAACCTGATCAACCGCCTGCGCCAGACCGCCGACTACCGTAGCGCCAAGACCCGGCCCGAGTTGGTGCGGCGCGTGTGGACCGTACTGGAGCAAGCCGCCAAGGACGATGAACTGCGCCTGCTGCTTAACGGCATGGCGCAAGAGCCCCTGCAGTTGCTGGACGCCCACGGCACCTGCCCGGACGGCATTCGCCTGGCGTTCAACCAGATGGAGGTGCAGGTGTTCACTCGCCAGGCTACGCGCACCATTACCGGCGAAGGCCGCGGGCCACAGCTGCAGAATCTGGTGCGGCGCCTGTTCCGCCTGAACGCCCTGGATGACCTGGCCGTGCGCAATGCCGGCGCCCGCGACGAAGCAGAGGTACGCCTGGCGTATCGCCTGCACCTGGCCCAGGAACTGGACCTGCCGATTCCGCCGTCGCGCATGTTGTTCGAAAGCTCCGCCAACCTGCGTCCGGGCGAGCTGAATGAGGCGCGCAGTGAAGTCGGCCGTGGCGAGCAAGGGCAACCGTTCCTGGACTTCGCAGCGGACCAGTCGTTCTGGACCGAGTACCTGCGCGACGCCTACCCCGAGCTCTTCCAGGCCCTGCGCGCAGAATACGAAGAGCAGGTGCTGGCGCTCACCGACCGTTACCCGGACGAAACCATGGAGCAGATCGGCGAGCGTATCAAGCAACTCGACCGGCAGTTGCTGGCCAATGAACGCAACCTGCTGATGCAGCTGACCAACCAGCAAGGCAATCCATAGCCTGAAAAAAGGAAACCGGCCATTGGCCGGTTTCCTGTTGCCCCCGCGCTGGTTATTTACGCGCCGCCTCCCAGGATTTCAGCAACTGGGCATAGCTCACCGTTTCGCCCTGAGGCTTCTCGTTGGCCAGCTTCGGCTTCGGCGCGCCCGGCTGGTCAAACCAGTACTGCGCATCACGCTCGGGGTTCATGATCGGCGCACAGGTTTTCTGCGCCTTGGAGCGTTCCAGCCGGCTCATCACCGCATCCTGGTCCTTGGCCAGGCCATCCAGGGCTTCCTGGGGAGTTTTCTCGCCGCTGGCCACCTCGGCGATGTGGCTCCACCACAGCTGCGCCAGGCGCGGGTAGTCGGGCACGTTGGTGCCGGTGGGTGTCCACTGCACCCGCGCCGGGCTGCGGTAGAACTCAACCAGGCCGCCCAACTTGGGCGCAAGATCGGTCATGGCCTGGGAATTGATGTCCGACTCGCGAATAGGCGTCAGGCCGACGATGGTTTTCTTCAGCGATACCGTTTTCGAGGTCACGAACTGCGCGTAGAGCCAGGCGGCCAGGCGCTGTTTCTCCGGCGTGGAGTAGAGGAAGGTCCAGGAACCGGTGTCCTGGTAACCCAGTTTCATCCCCTCTTCCCAATACGGGCCCTTGGGCGATGGCGCCATGCGCCACTTCGGCGTGCCGTCGGCGTTCATCACCGGCAGCCCTGGCTTGGTCATGTCGGCGGTGAAGGCGGTGTACCAGAATATCTGCTGGGCGATGTTGCCCTGGGACGGCACCGGCCCGGACTCGGAGAAAGTCATGCCGGCCGCCTCCGGCGGTGCATAGGCCTTGAGCCAGTCCACATATTTTTGCGTGGCGAACACCGCCGCCGGGCCATTGGTGTCGCCGCCGCGGGTCACGCTGGAGCCCACCGGATGACAGTCCTGCACGCGTATGCCCCACTCGTCCACCGGCAGGCCATTGGGTAGGCCCTTGTCGCCCCCGCCCGCCATCGAGAACCAGGCATCGGTGAAGCGCCAGCCCAGGGACGGGTCTTTCTTGCCGTAGTCCATGTGGCCGTACACCCGTTTGCCGTCGATTTCCTTGACGTCCTGGCTGAAGAACTTGGCGATGTCCTCGTAGGCCGACCAGTTCACTGGCACGCCCAGCTCATAGCCATAGATTTGCTTGAACTTGGCCTTGAGTTCCGGCCGCTCGAACCAGTCGGCGCGGAACCAGTAAAGGTTGGCGAACTGCTGGTCGGGCAGCTGATACACCTTGCCGTCCGGCGCGGTGGTGAAGGAAATGCCGATGAAGTCCTTGATGTCCAGGGTGGGCGAGGTGAAGTTCTTGCCCTCGTTGGCCATCAGGTCGGTGATCGACTCGGTCTTGCCGTAGCGGAAGTGGGTGCCGATCAGGTCCGAGTCATTCACCCAGCCGTCGTAGATGTTCTTGTCCGACTGCATCTGCGTCTGCAGCTTTTCCACGACGTCGCCTTCCTGCAGCAGGTCGTGAGTCAACTGGATACCGGTGATCTCGGTAAACGCCTTGGCCAGGGTCTTGGATTCGTATTCGTGGGTGGTGAGGGTTTCCGACACGACGTTGATCTTCATGCCGCGAAACGGCTCGGCCGCCTTGATGAACCATTTCATCTCGGCCATCTGCTGGTCGGGCGTCAGGGTCGAGGGCTTGAACTCGCTGCCCACCCATTTTTTCGCCGCCTCTTCATAGGCATCCGCCCACGCAGCGGCACTCAAGCCACACAGCGCCAGCGCCGAAGCCAGGGCAATGCTATGTCTGAGTTTATTGTTGTTGTCGAACATAGTGACCTCCTGATTGATTATTCACGCAGCCTGCCGACCCATGTGGTCAACCCCAGCGCATCACAGCCAACAGCCACACCAGGGACAGCAGCGAGGCCACCCAGATGCTCCAGTCGGTCACGCCGATCACCAGCAGGTGCAGGTAGGCGCTGCCGAGCAGTCCGATGAAAAGCCGGTCGCCACGGGTGGTGACAATCGGCAGCCAACCACGCCGCGCCACGCCGGGGGCACGCAACTCCCACAGCGTCATGCCCAGCAGCACCAGGCCGACGGCAGTGAAAAAGGCGGCGGTGGGCAGTGTCCAGGCCATCCAGTCCATGGCGCTCTCCTCTATACCCGGCCCAGGGCGAAGCCCTTGGCCACGTGGTTGCGAACGAACCAGATCACCAGCATGCCGGGCAGGATGGTCAACACCCCGGCGGCGGCCAGTACCCCCCAGTCGATGCCCGAAGCCGATACCGTGCGGGTCATGACCGCGGCGATGGGCTTGGCGTTGACAGAGGTGAGGGTGCGCGCCAGCAGCAGCTCGACCCAGGAGAACATGAAGCAGAAAAACGCCGTGACGCCGATGCCGGAGCCAATCAGCGGCACGAAGATCTTCAAAAAGAAGCCGGGGAAGCTGTAGCCGTCTATGTAGGCGGTCTCGTCGATTTCCTTGGGCACCCCGGACATGAAACCTTCCAGGATCCACACCGCCAGCGGCACGTTGAACAGGCAGTGGGCCAGGGCCACGGCAATGTGCGTGTCGAACAGGCCAATGGAGGAATACAGCTGGAAAAACGGCAACAGGAACACGGCGGGTGGCGCCATGCGGTTGGTCAGCAACCAGAAGAACAGATGCTTGTCGCCCAGGAACCGGTAACGCGAGAAGGCGTAGGCCGCCGGCAACGCCACGGTCAGGGAAATCACCGTGTTGAGGCTCACGTACCACAACGAATTGAGGTAGCCGTTGTACCAGCTGGGGTCGGTGAAAATGACCCGGTAGTTGTTCAGGGTGAAATCCTGCGGCCACAGGGTCAGGCTGCCGAGTATTTCGCCATTGCTTTTGAAGGACATGTTCAGCAGCCAGTAGATAGGCACCAGCAGGAACAGGATGTACAGCAGCAGCGGCACCAGCTTGCGCAGTTTCATGGCCACCTCAGCGGTTGTCGTCGCCGTGGGTCATGGCGGTGTAGAACACCCATGACACCAGCAGGATGATGAGGAAATACACCAGCGAGAACGCCGCCGCCGGGCCCAGGTCGAACTGCCCCACGGCCATCTTGGTCAGGGTCTGGCTGAGGAACGTGGTGGCATTGCCGGGGCCGCCGCCGGTCAGCACGAATGGCTCGGTGTAAATCATGAAACTGTCCATGAAGCGCAGCATCACCGCGATCAACAGCACGCTTTTCATCTTCGGCAGCTGGATGTGCCGGAACACCGCCCAGGCCGAGGCGCGGTCGATGCGCGCGGCCTGGTAATACACGTCGGGTATGGCGCGCAGGCCCGAATAGCACAACAGCGCCACCAGCGAGGTCCAGTGCCACACGTCCATCACCAGCACGGTGATCCAGGCGTCGCGGGTGTTGGCCGCGTAGTTGTAGCCCACGCCCATGGCGTTCAGCGACCAGCCCAGCAAGCCGATGTCGGCGCGGCCGAAGATCTGCCAGATGGTGCCCACCACGTTCCACGGAATCAGCAGCGGGATGGCCATGACAATCAGGCACAGCGACGACGCCCGCCCCCGCGCCGGCATGGTCAGGGCGATGCCGATGCCCAGCGGAATCTCTATCAACAGCACGCACGCCGAATAGATGAACTGGCGCAGCAATGAATCGTGCAGTTGCGGGTCGCGCAGCACCTGGCGGTACCAATCGGCGCCGACGAAGTAGCGGCTGGACTGGTCGAAGATGTCCTGCAGTGAGTAGTTGACCACGGTCATCATCGGCACCACGGCGCTGAACGCCACCAGCAGAAATACCGGCAGCACCAGCCACCAGGCACGGTTGTTCTGCACTTTCATGGTGCCACCTCCACCAGGTAGTCATCGGCGTACACCATCAGCCACTGCGCCGGGAACCCGATGTGCAGGCCCGCGCCTGGCACGGCACGGTCTTCAGGCAGGCGCGCCTTGAGCTTCACGCCATTGAGCGCCAGGGTGAGGATCTTGTAGGTGCCCAGGTCCTCGACGTGCACAAGCTGCGCCGGCCACGCGCCTTCGAACGGCTCGTCCCATACCCGCACGAACTCGGGGCGGATGCCCACCTTCAGGCGCTGGTCCGGCACGTGCGCCAATTGGCGCTGCAGCCCTTCGGACAGCGGCAGGTGCACGCCGGCAAAGTCGACGCCATCGCCTGCCGCCGCAGCGTCGATGAGGTTCATGCCCGGGCTGCCGATGAAGTAGCCGACGAACGTGTGGCCAGGCCGTTCGAACAGCTCGCGCGGGGTGCCGAACTGGACGATCTGGCCGCCGTACATCACGGCGATCTTGTCGGCAAACGTGGAGGCTTCCAGCTGGTCGTGCGTGACGTAGACCATGGTGATGTTGAACTGCTCGTGAATCTGCTTGAGCTTGCGCCGCAGCTTCCACTTCAGGTGCGGGTCGATGACCGTCAGCGGCTCGTCGAAGAGAATCGCGGAAACGTCCTCGCGCACCAGGCCACGGCCCATCGACACCTTCTGCTTTTCATCGGCACTGAGGTTGCGCGCCTTCTTGTGCAGAAGCTTCTGCAGGTCCAGCACCTCGGCCACTTCCTGCACCCGCGCCTGCACGCGGGCCTCGTCCATGCCCTGGTTGCGCAGCGGGAACGCCAGGTTGTCGAACACGGTCATGGTGTCGTACACCACGGGGAACTGGAACACCTGGGCGATGTTGCGCTGCTCGGGGCTGAGGGTGTTGACCACCTTGCCATCGAACAGCACCTGGCCCTGGGACGGGCTCAACAGCCCGGAAATGATATTCAGCAGGGTCGACTTGCCGCAGCCCGAGGGGCCCAGCAAGGCATAGGCCCCGCCCTGTTCCCAGATGTGGTTCATCTCCCGTATGGCGTAGTCATCGCCACTGGCGCCGTAGCGGTGGGCCAGGTGCTGCAAGCGTATTTCGGCCATCAGGCAACCCTCGCCACGCGCAGGCCGGGGGCCTGGATCAGGCCACCGTCGGCGGCGAACACGAACAGTTTATGGGTGGGGATGTAGACCTTGATCGGCGCATCCACCTCGTAGGCATGCACGCCGGGCAGGTGCAGCACCAGGGCGAAGTGCTCGTTGCGCACGTGCAGGAAGGTCTCCGAGCCGCTGATTTCCGCCAGCTCCACGGTCACCGCCAATTCCAGGTCATCGTCATTGGAAGGCACCAGGCTCAGGTGGCTGGGGCGCACGCCAAAGCGGTACTGGCCGTCGGCGACGTTGCGCAGGTCGGCATTGCGCGGGAAGTGCACGAAGTCGGCGAAGCTCACCTCGTGGCCGGCGATGCGCCCGGGCATGAGGTTGATCGGCGGTTCGGAAAACAGCTCGGCGGCCAGCACGCTGTCGGGGTGGTGGTAGACCTGGGGCGTGGGGCCGCTCTGGATCACCCTGCCCTCGTGCAGAATGGTGGTAGTGCCGCCCAGGGCAAGCGCCTCGTTGGGCTCGGTGGTGGCGTACACGGCGATAGTGTGGCGGCTGGCGAACAGCTCGCGCATCTCCTGGCGCAATTCTTCGCGCAGCTTGTAGTCGAGGTTCACCAGCGGCTCGTCGAACAGAATCAGTTCGGCATCCTTGGCCAGCGCGCGGGCCATGGCCGTGCGCTGCTGCTGGCCGCCCGACAGCGCCAGCGGGTAGCGGGCCAGCAGATGCTCGATGCGCAGCATCTTCGCCGTGGCGTGCACGCGTTCGGTGATCTGCGCCGCAGGCATGCCCGCCAACCGCAGTGGTGAAGCGATGTTGTCGAACACCGTCAGGGTCGGGTAATTGATGAACTGCTGGTAGACCATCGACACATTGCGCTTGCGCACCGGCTGGCCCGTCACGTCCACGCCGTTCATCAACACCCGGCCACTGTCGGGGCGGTCGAGGCCGGCCATCAGCCGCATCAGGCTGGTCTTGCCGGCCAGGGTGCGGCCCAGCAGCACATTGAAGGAACCTGGCTCAAAGCTCAGGCTGGCATCGTCGAGGTACACCTGGGTGTCGACGACGCGGGTGACATGCTCCAGCACAAGTGACATGGCGCGCCCTTTTCTTATTGTTGGGGGAACAGCCCAGGCCAGCATTACAGCGAGTTTCGTGCCAGGCCCGCGTTTTGCGCCAAGTGGCTGTTTTCACAGGCACTGCCGAATCCGTCCTGCCGCTACAGTGTTCAGCACTGAACAAAAGTGAACACTATCCGCTGAACAACTGAACAGCTGCGCATTGACAACCCGGCAGGCTGAACAACACTGGAGGGACAAAAACAACAGGCCAACCGCCATGTTCACCTCCAGTGCCACCCTCACCCACGAGGCGCTGATCCAGGATTCGTGGTCCCGCTGCCGTGCGTTCGGCCTGCAACAAGGGCACGCGCCGCAGTTCGATCCGCTGTGCGGCCAGCCGTTGGCGCAGCTACTGGCTGACCAGCAAGGGCTGCTGGCGACCACTGATCAGGAAGTTCGGCCTTACTACGAAAACATCCTCGGCAACTCCAGCTGCCTGATCCGCCTGGCCGATGGCCAAGGCCGCCTGCTGCAAGCCTGGGGTGAACAACGCCTGGCCGACCTGGGCCAACGCCCCGGTTTTGCCGCCGGCGCCTGCTGGGCCGAACGCTGCGCCGGCACCAACGCCATCGGCACCGCGCTGGCCAGCTACCAGGCAGTGCACGTGGAGCATGACGAACACTTCCTCAAGGCCAACCGCTTCATGACCGGCTCGGCGGCGCCGATCTTCGACCATCGGCGCCGCACCGTGGCGGTGCTGGACGTATCCAGCGACAGCTACCTGCCACCGTCGCACACGCTGGGCATGGTGCGCATGATGGCCCAGGGCGTGGAGAACCGCCTGATCCGCGACGCCTGCGGCGACCAGCACTACCTGCTGACCTTCAACACCGGCGCCAGCAACCTCGACAGCCCCTGGGCCGGCCTGCTGGCGGTGGACAGCGCTGGGCGCATCGTGTCTGCCAACCGCCGCGCCGATACCCTGCTGGGGCAGGCGCTGCCGGGGCAGAGCCTGGAAAGCCTGTTCCAGTTGCCGTTGGCGGCCCTGCTCGGGCACCCGGCCGCCAGCCCCTTCACCTTGCTGGCCGCCGGGCGCAACCGCTTCCAGTGCCTGCTTCAGCCACCGCGCCTTGCCCTGGCAACCACCGCCCAGGCACCCGCCCGGCCCAGCGTGCCAGTACAGGCCGACGCCCGGGTGGCCAAGTGCCTGGCCATGGGCACGCGCCTGCTGGACAAGGACGTGCCGTTGTTGATCAGCGGCGAAACCGGCGTGGGCAAGGAATGGCTGGTAAAAGCCCTGCACCGCGCCAGCCAGCGCAGCGCGCAGCCGCTGGTGGCGGTCAATTGCGCGGCCATTCCCGCAGAGCTGGTGGAATCGGAGCTGTTCGGCTACGACAAGGGTGCCTTTACCGGCGCCCACCACAAGGGCAACCCTGGCCTGGTGCGCAAGGCCCACAAGGGCATTCTGTTTCTCGACGAAATTGCCGACATGCCCCTGCCCACCCAGGCACGGCTGCTGCGCGTGTTGCAAGAGCGGGCCATACAGCCGTTGGGCGCTGGCGACCCGATTGCCGTCGACATCCGGGTCATCTGCGCCAGCCACGAGGATGTACGCCTGCGCGTGCGCACCGGCGAATTTCGCCAGGACCTGTATTACCGGCTGGTGGGTACCACGCTGACCCTGCCGCCCTTGCGCGAACGCAGCGACCGGCGGCAACTGATCGACAGCCTGTGGGCAAGGTTGCGCGGCGAAGGCTGTGACGCACACTTGAGCGCAGCGGTGGTGAGCCTGCTGATGCGGCACCCGTGGCCGGGCAATATTCGCCAGCTGGAGACAGTCTTGAAGGTTGCGGCAGGCATGGCCGAAGGGCCACAGGTAGAGGTGGGCGACTTGCCCGAGGAATTTCTCGCCGATTTCTCGACGGCCAGCCAGCCCGAGCTGCCTGAAAGCCGGGACGCCGACCTGGACGAAATGCTCCAGGCCAGCGACGGCAACATCTCACAACTGGCACGGCGCCTGGGTGTCAGCCGCAACACCCTGTACAAACGCTTGCGCCAGCGCCATGGCGGCTAGGCTGGCCAGCCGCCATTAACGCCCAGGCTGTCAGTCAGCCAGGCGCCAGGTGGTGCCGCCCTTGCCGTCTTCCAGCACCACGCCCATGGTGGTCAGCTGGTCGCGGATGCGGTCCGACTCGGCCCAGTCCTTGCCGGCACGCGCCGCCAGGCGCGCGGCGATCAAGGCGTCGACCTGTGCTGCGTCAACCTTGCCTTCGGCACCGGCGCGCAGGAAGTCATCGGCTTCCAGCTGCAGCACGCCCAGCAGGCTACCCAGCTCGCGCAGGCGCGCGGCCAGGCCGGCGGCTGCGTCCAGGTCGCTGTCGCGCAGGCGGTTGATCTCGCGCACCAGGTCGAACAGCACCGCGCAGGCTTCCGGGGTGGCGAAGTCGTCGTTCATGGCGTCGGTGAAACGCGTCACGTACTCTTCGCCACCGGCGGCGGCCACGCTCGGCAAGCCCTTGAGCGCATGGTAGAACCGCTCCAGCGCGCCCTTGGACTCCTTCAGGCTCTCTTCCGAGTAGTTGATGGAGCTGCGGTAGTGGCTGGACACCAGCAGGTAGCGCACCACCTCCGGGTGGTACTTGGCCAGCACGTCGCGAATGGTGAAGTAGTTGCCCAGGGACTTGGACATTTTCTCGCCATTGATGCGGATCATGCCGCAGTGCATCCACGCGTTGGCATACTGCTGGCCGGTGGCCGCCTCGCTCTGGGCGATCTCGTTCTCGTGGTGCGGGAACTCCAGGTCGTTGCCACCACCGTGAATGTCGAAGGTGTCGCCCAGGCAGCAGGTCGACATCACCGAGCACTCGATGTGCCAGCCCGGACGGCCCGGGCCCCACGGCGACTCCCAGCTTGGCTCGCCCGGCTTCACGCCTTTCCACAGCACGAAGTCCAGCGGGTCCTGCTTGGCCTCGTCCACTTCGATGCGGGCACCGATGCGCAGGTCTTCGATCTTCTTGCGCGACAGCTTGCCGTAACCCACGAACTTGCCGACGCGGTAGTACACGTCGCCATTGCCCGGGGCGTAGGCGAAGCCCTTGTCGATCAGGGTCTGGATCATGGCGTGCATGCCGGCGATATGGTCGGTGGCACGCGGCTCCAGGTCCGGCTTGAGGATGTTCAGGCGCGCCTCATCCTCGTGCATCGCGGCGATCATGCGTTCGGTGAGGGCGTCGAAGCTTTCGCCGTTCTCCCGCGCGCGGTTGATGATCTTGTCGTCGATGTCGGTGATGTTGCGCACGTACGTCAGGTCGTAGCCGCTATGGCGCAGCCAGCGGGTCACCAGGTCGAAGGCGATCATGCTGCGGCCATGGCCAATGTGGCAGAAGTCGTACACGGTCATGCCGCACACGTACATCCGCACCTTGTTGCCGTCCAGCGGCTTGAAGACTTCCTTGCTCTTGGTGAGCGTGTTGTAGATCGATAGCACGATGATTCCTTAGCTGCCCCACGAGTCGCGCAGGGTGACAGTGCGGTTGAATACCGGACGACCAGGCTGGGTGTCTTTCAGGTCGGCGCAGAAGTAGCCTTCGCGCTCGAACTGGAAGCGGTCTTCCGGCTGTGCGTGGGCCAGCGATGGCTCCGCGCGGCAACCAGTCAGCACTTGCAGCGAATCAGGGTTGATGTTGTCCAGGAAGCTTGCGCCCTCCTCGGCCTTTTCCGGGCTTGGCGAGCGGAACAGGCGATCGTACAGGCGCACTTCGCATTCGACGCTGGCGGCGGCCGGCACCCAGTGGATCACGCCCTTGACCTTGCGGCCCTCGGGGTTCTTGCCCAGGGTGTCGGGGTCGTAGCTGCACAGCAGCTCGACGATGTTGCCGTCGGCGTCCTTGATGGCTTCATCGGCGCGAATCACGTAGCTGCCGCGCAGGCGCACTTCACCGGCAGGCTCCAGGCGCTTGTAGCCTTTTGGCGGCTCTTCCATGAAGTCGTCGCGGTCGATGTAGATTTCGCGCGCGAACGGCAGCACACGTACACCCATGTCTTCTTTCGGGTGGCGTGGCAGCTCCAGGGTTTCTTCCTGGCCTTCAGGGTAGTTGGTGATGGTGACCTTCAGCGGGCGCAGCACGCACATGGCGCGCGGGGCGTTGCGGTCCAGGTCGTCACGAATGCTGAATTCCAGCATGTTCATGTCCACCACGCCGTCGGAACGGTTGGTGCCGATCATTTCGCAGAAGTTGCGAATCGACGCGGCGGTGTAGCCACGGCGGCGGAAGCCCGACAGGGTGGACATGCGCGGGTCGTCCCAGCCATGCACGTGCTGCTCGTCGACCAGTTGCTTGAGCTTGCGCTTGCTGGTCACGGTGTAGCTCAGGTTCAGGCGGCTGAACTCGTACTGGCGCGGGTGGCTAGGCACCGGCAGGTTGTCCAGGAACCAGTCGTACAGCGGGCGATGGCCCTCGAACTCCAGGGTGCAGATGGAGTGAGTGATACCTTCGATGGCGTCGGACTGGCCATGGGTGAAGTCATAGTTGGGGTAGATGCACCACTTGTCACCGGTCTGGTGGTGGTGGGCATGGCGAATGCGGTACAGGATCGGGTCGCGCAGGTTCATGTTCGGCGACGCCATGTCGATTTTTGCACGCAGCACGCGCTCGCCGTCCTTGAACTCGCCGGCCTTCATGCGCGCGAACAGGTCCAGGTTCTCTTCCACCGAACGCTCGCGGAACGGGCTGTTCTTGCCTGGCTCGGTCAGGCTGCCGCGGTATTCGCGCGCCTGCTCGGGGGTCAGGTCGCAGACGTAGGCCTTGCCAGCCTTGATCAGCTCGACGGCCCAGTCATGCAGCTGGTCGAAATACTGCGAGGCATAGCGCACCTCGCCGGCCCATTCGAAGCCCAGCCATTTCACGTCGCGCTCGATGGCGTCGATGTATTCCTGGTCTTCCTTGGCCGGGTTGGTGTCGTCGAAGCGCAGGTGGCAGACGCCGCCCAGCTCTTTGGCCAGGCCAAAGTTCACGCAGATCGACTTGGCGTGGCCAATGTGCAGGTAGCCGTTGGGCTCCGGCGGGAAGCGGGTGACGATGCTGGCGTGCTTGCCCGAGTCCAGGTCGGCCTGCAGGATCGGCCGCAGGAAATTGGTGGGAACTACCGGCGCGCCTTTGGCGTTTGCGGCATTGGGAGCGTTATCGGCGGTGGGCTTGCTCATAGGATCCTTGAAAACGTACCTGTGGCCATGGGTAGGCCGACTAAATCAAAGCGCTTATCATAGCCGAAGCTGTCAAGTCGCTGACAGGCCAGTCTGCCGGGTTTCGCCGGCCGTCTGCGAAAAAACAGCCTCGAAATGCGTATCGCGACCTGTAAACTGCGCGTCAGGGTTATAAATGACCCGCCAAATTCTCTAAAGAAGAGCGAATCCTGAAATGTCCAAAGTAAAACTGACTACCAACTTCGGCGACATCGTGCTGCAGCTGAACGCTGACAAGGCCCCGAAAACCGTTGAAAACTTCATCGAGTACGTTAACGCTGGCCACTACGCCAACACCGTATTCCACCGCGTCATCAGCAACTTCATGATCCAGGGCGGCGGTTTCGAGCCAGGCATGAAGGAAAAGAAAGACAAGCGCCCAAGCATCCAGAACGAAGCCAACAACGGCCTCTCCAACACCAAGTACACCGTTGCCATGGCCCGCACCATGGAGCCGCATTCGGCTTCGGCGCAGTTCTTCATCAACGTCGCCGACAACACCTTCCTGAACCACAGCGCACCGACCGTGCAAGGCTGGGGCTACGCCGTGTTCGGTGAAGTGGTTGAAGGCAACGACGTGGTCGACAAGATCAAGGGCGT
Organism: Pseudomonas sp. JC1203; assembly: GCF_056175065.1. Classification (NCBI taxonomy): domain Bacteria; kingdom Pseudomonadati; phylum Pseudomonadota; class Gammaproteobacteria; order Pseudomonadales; family Pseudomonadaceae; genus Pseudomonas; species Pseudomonas sp. JC1203. The sequence goes on along the minus strand of NZ_JBWCAM010000023.1, from coordinate 50,828 downwards.
TTCCACCGGTTCCAAGTCGGGCCACCAGGACGTACCGGTAGAAGACGTGGTCATCGAGAAAGCCGAGATCATTGAGTGATTCTGCTGATCTCCGATCTGCACCTGCAGGAAGAACGCCCGGACATTACCCGGGCGTTTCTGGAGTTTCTCGCCGGGCGCGCGCGCTCGGCGAGCGCTCTTTATATATTGGGGGACTTTTTCGAAGCCTGGATCGGCGACGATGGCATGAGCCCCTACCAGCTTTCGATCGGCGAGGCCCTGCGCGCACTCAGCGACAGCGGCACGAAGATCTTCCTGATGCACGGCAACCGCGACTTCCTGATCGGCAAGCGCTTCTGCAAGGCGGCCGGCGCCACCCTGCTGGCAGACCCCAGCGTGGTCGATTTCTACGGTGAGCCGGTGCTGCTGATGCACGGCGACAGCCTGTGCACCCGCGATGAAGCCTACATGAAAATGCGCCGCATCCTGCGCAACCCGCTGACGCTGTTCATTCTGCGCCACCTGCCCCTGCGCACCCGCCACAAGCTGGCGCGCAAGTTGCGCAGCGAAAGCCGCGCGCAAACCCGCATGAAGGCCAACGACATTGTCGACGTGACGCCTGAAGAAGTGCCACGGATCATGGCACAGTACAAGGTCAACACCTTGATCCACGGCCACACCCACCGCCCGGCCATCCACAAGCTGCACGTGGGCGATGCGCCCGCGCGGCGGATTGTGCTGGGGGATTGGGACAAGGATGGCTGGGCGTTGCAGGTGGATGAACAGGGCATGTCGCTGGCAGCGTTTCCCTTCTCGGGTGTGTATGCCCGGGGGGGGAGCTGGCTGGCCAGCGAGCTTTTCGGGCCTCAAAAGCTCGCGGGCAAGCCAGCTCCCACAGTATTTCACGCAAGCTCCACACATTTCATACAGAGCCTGAAGGTCGGGAAGGCCGGCGCCGATATCAGTGCCCTGCCGCCTCCGGCCCTGCCTTGGCGGCGAACGGCGGCTTGGCCAGCCACACGATCAGAATCAGGCCCATGAACATCCAGCCCAGCAGCGTGAAGTAATCCACGGTGGAGAGCATGTACGCCTGCGCCTCGACGATGCCGTCCAGCTGCTGGTAGGTCTTGAGCCCTGCCCCGCCCATCTGCTGGATGGTGTGCTGGGTGGCCGGGTCGTACACCGTCACGCTTTCCGTCAGGTAGGCATGGTGCTGGTCAGCCCGGCGGATCCAGATCCAGGTGGTCAGCGAGGCGGCGAAGCTGCCGCCCAGGGTCCGCAGGAAGGTGGCCAGGCCCGAGCCGTCGGCAATCTGGTTGGGCGGCAGGTCCGACAGCAGGATGGTCAGCGTCGGCATGAAGAACAGCGCCACGCCGATACCCATGAACAGCTGCACCAGGGCCACGTGGTTGAAGTCCACTTCGTTGGTGAAGCCGGCGCGCATGAAGCAACTGGTGCCGATGGCCAGGAACGCCAGCCCCGCCAGAATCCGCAGGTCGAACCTGGTGGCGTACTTGCCCACGAACGGCGACATCAATACCGGCAATATGCCCAGCGGTGCCACCGCAAGCCCCGCCCAGGTGGCCGTGTAGCCCAGCTGCGTCTGCAGCCACTGCGGCAGGATCAGGTTGATGCCGAAGAAGCCCGCGTACCCCAGGATCAACACAATGGTGCCGAACCGGAAGTTTCGGTACTTGAACAGCTTCAGGTTCACCACCGGGTGCTCGTCGGTCAGCTCCCAGATGACGAAGAACGCCAGGGCAATGGCCGATATGACCGAGCCGATAATGATGAAGTTGGACTCGAACCAGTCAGCGTCGTTGCCCTTGTCGAGCACGATCTGCAAGGCGCCCACACCAATGATCAGGGCAATCAGGCCCACGTAGTCCATGGGCTGGCGGCTGGTGACCACCGGGCGTGCGGCCAGCTGCTGGCGCACCACCAGGCAGGCGAAGATACCGATCGGCACGTTGATGAAGAAAATCCACGGCCAGCTGTAGCTGTCGGTAATCCAGCCACCCAGAATCGGCCCGGCAATCGGGGCCACCACCGTCACCATGGCCAGCAGTGCCAATGCCATCCCCCTTTTCGCCGGGGGGTACACCGCAATCAACAGCGTCTGGGTCATGGGGTACAGCGGCCCTGCCACCACGCCCTGCAGCACGCGGAAGCCCACCAGCTCAGGCATCGAGGTGGAAATACCACACAGGAACGAGGCCAGCACGAACAGGATGGTGGCCCACAGGAACAGCTTTACCTCGCCGAAGCGGCGGCTCAACCAGCCGGTCAGCGGCAAGGCGATGGCATTGCTCACGGCAAACGAGGTGATCACCCAGGTGCCCTGCTCGGAGCTGACCCCAAGGTTGCCGGAAATGGTCGGCAGCGCCACGTTGGCGATGGTGGTGTCGAGCACCTGCATGAAGGTCGCCAGCGACAGGCCGATGGTGCTGAGCAGCAGGCTGGGCGGCTTGAAGGAAGCGTTACTCATCGCAAATCCCTGGAAGTTGGAGGCGTACAGGCCCCGCGCGAGCGCACGGGGCCTGTGGATCGGCGAATCAGCGTTGGGCGGTGTTGCCGGTGCCGACGCTGTTGTCGTGGATCAGGCGGGTGATCATGTCATCGGCCTCACCCAGTTGGCGGTCGTACACCTGGGTGCTGAACGAGGCCTTTTGTGGCGGCTGCTGGGCCAGCACCGGGCCGCTCTGGTCGTGCAGGTTGACGTCGACCACGGTGGACAGGCCAATGCGCAGCGGGTGGTTTTTCAGCTCGTCGGGGTTCAGGTGGATACGCACCGGCACGCGCTGGACAATCTTGATCCAGTTGCCGGTGGCGTTCTGCGCCGGCAACAGGGCGAAAGCGCTGCCGGTGCCGGCGCCCAGGCTGTCGACGGTGCCGCTGTACTTGACGTCGCTGCCGTACAGGTCGGCGGTGATGTCCACCGGCTGGCCGATGCGCATCTTGCTCAGTTGGGTTTCCTTGAAGTTGGCGTCGATCCAGATCTGGTCCAGCGGGATCACGGCCATGGTCGCGGTGCCCGGCTGAATGCGCTGGCCCAGTTGCACGGTACGCTTGGCGACGTAGCCAGTCACCGGCGCGATCAGCGTGGTCCGGGCGTTGGCCAGGTACGCCTGGCGCAGCTGCGCGGCGGCAGCCATCACGTCTGGGTGGGTGGCCACGGTGGTGTCATCCACCAGCGCGGTGTTGCTTTTCAGGCCCTGCTGGGCGTTGACGACAGCGGCCTGGGCAGCATTGAGGTCGTCACGGGCGTGGCTCAGTTCTTCCTGCGAGATAGCCCCGCCGGCGGCCAGGGTACGACGACGGTCGTAGTTGTCCTGGGCCTTTTTCAGGTCGGTCTGGCGCGACAGCAACTGCGCCTTGGCGCCATCGACGTTGCTGTACAGCCCGCGCACCTGGCGCACGGCCTTGGCGAGGTTGGCCTGGGCGCTTTGCAGGTTGACCTTGGCGTCTGCCGGGTCGAACTCCAGCAGCACCTGGCCTGCGTGCACCAGGTCGCCGTCGTCGGCGCCGATGCTGGTGACGGTGCCGGTGACCAGCGGGGTGATTTCCACCACGTTGCCGTTCACGTAGGCGTCGTCGGTGCTCTCGCTCCAACGGCCATACACCTCGTACCAGCCCCAGGTACCCAGGCCGCCGAGGATCACCAGCAACAGCAGAATGAACAGCATCACCTTACGCTTGCGCGGGTTGCCAGCGTTGGGTTGTTCCGTTGCCGGAGCCTGGTCCTGCGAATTTGTAGCGGAGGCAGTAGCCATGACAGTTACCTTGCTTATTCAGTCTGCGTTGCGTGTGCGGGAGGGGTGGCGGCCTGGGCGACGTTGTCACCCGGGTAACCGCCGCCCAGGGCTTGCATCAACTGGATCGACAGGTCGATCTGTTCGGCGTTGAGGCTGGCCAGTTGTCGTTGTGCCTGCAGCAGTTGCTGCTCGATGGTCAGCACGTCCACGTAGTTGCCGACGCCTGAACCGTAACGAAGGGTGCCGGTATCGAAGGACTGCTTGGCGATGTTGGCCGCGCGTTCCTGGGCCTTGATCTGCAGGTCGATGGCGTGCAACTGGTTGATGGTGTCGCTGACGTCGCCAAGGGCCTTCACCAGGCTCTTGTTGTACTGCGCCACCGCTAGGTCGTAGTCGGCGTCGCGGGCATCAAGGTCGGCGCGCAGGCGGCCACCGTCGAAGATCGGCAGCGATACCGTCGGTGAAATGCTCAGCAGGCGGCTGGCGCCACCGAACAGCGAGTCACCCAGCAGCGACTGGGTGCCCGCCGCGGCGCTGAGGTTGAGGTTGGGGTAGAAGCGGGTCTTGCCGGCCGCTACGTCCTTGCTCGCAGCCTCGACGCGCCAGCGCGCGGCCACCAGGTCCGGGCGGCGGCCCAGCAGTTCGGCGGGCAGTACCGATGGCAGGGCCACGGCGCTGGCCTGCAATACTTTTGGCCGGGCGATTTCGTCGGCGCGGTCCGGGCCCTTGCCCAGCAACACTGCCAGGGCGATGCGTGCACTTTGCAGGCGTTTCTTGGCGTCTTCGGCCGAGGCCTGGGAGCTGGCAGCCAGGCTCTCGGTCTGCTGGAACTGGTAGTCGCTGTCGATGCCGGCTTTCAGGCGGCGCTGGCCCAGGTTCAACATCTGCTGGGTGCGCTTGAGGTCGTCCTGGGCCAGGTCGTCCATGATGTAGGCCTGGCCCAGGTCGCTGTAGGCACGGGCGACATCGGCGGCCAGGGTGAGCCCGGCGGCCTGGCGGTCGACTTCGGCGGCGCGGGCCTGGCCAAGTGCAGCTTCCCAGGCATCACGCTGGCCGCCCCACAGGTCGAAGCTGTAGTTGAACGACAGTTGCGCCTCGCGCACGGTGGCGTACAGGCCACCCACGCCCTGCGGGTCCTGCACCTTGGGCAGGCGCTCGCGCAGCAGGCCGCCCGAGGCGTCCAGGGTCGGCATGCGCGCAGCGTCTGCGGCCAGGGCGGCGGCAGTGGCCTGGTGGGCACGGGCCGCCGCTACCTGCATGTCGGGGCTGTCGCGCAGGGCTTCGCGAATCAGGCCGTCCAGTTGCTCGTCGCCCAGGCTTTTCCACCAGTCGGCTTTCGGCCAGGCGGCAGGCGACAGGGTCACGCCTTTCAGCGTGCCATCGGCCTGCAGGGTTTTCGCGTCGGTGGCCACGCCCGAGGTATTCAGGCCATGAAAATTGGCACAGCCGGCCAGGCTCATGGCCAGGAACACCAGACTGAACCGGTTGCGTAAGGACTTGCCGCTCATTTTGCACCTACTCGCAAGGCGGTGAGGGTGTCCCCGGCCGCCAGCAATACTTTGGTTAAGATTCGTTCCAGGTCCGCCAGTTCGGTCGGTTCCAGCACCCCGACCAGGTCGTTCATCGCATCGGCACCGATGTGCGGCATGCGCTCTGCCAGGGAATGCCCCTCGGCGGTGAGCGCCAGCCGGATCTGCCGCCGATCGGTGGCGCAACGCTTGCGCGTAACCAGGTTTTTCTGTTCCAGGCGGTCGAGCATGCGGGTCATCGAGCCACTGTCCAGGGACAGGTAGCGGCACAGCTCCGCTGGTGTATCGACCTTGTACATGTCGATGAAAATCAACACCTTGAACTGCGCCGAGGTCACGCCTTCGGGCACCAGGTGGGTGTCCAGGATACGGTCCTTGACCTGCGATGCACGGCCCAGCAGCAGGCCGATGGTGCAGCGCTGGAAGTTTTCCGGGGTGAAGTGTTTCATCAAGAAGCCTGCCTAGGCAGTAATTTATACAAGATGTTACTGCCTAGGCAGCTAATGTCAAATAAATTTATTAGCTTGCTTAGTATTTGGACGACAAACGGGCGGGAAAGTTTAGGCGGGGATGTTCGCGCGTATTGGCGTAGCCGCTGCCTGGCGGCAGCGGCTACAGGAGGGGTCAGGCGAAGGCAGGCACGCCGCTGTGGAAGCGGAACTCGGGGTCAGGGCTGAGAATCAGCTCGGCCTCGACGGCGCGCACCTTCTCGATGGTCTTGGCAATGTCCTTGGCCTCACCGTAGTGATGCGCCAGCTTCAGGTAGCCCTGATAGTGCCGCGCCTCGCTTTTCAGCAGGCCGTGGTAGAAGGTGCCCAACTCTTCATCCAGGTGCGGCACCAGCGCCTCGAACCGCTCGCAACTGCGCGCCTCGATGAACGCGCCCACCACCAGCGTGTCCACCAGCTTCACCGGCTCATGGCTGCGCACCACCTTGCGCAGGCCCGAGGCGTAGCGCCCGGCGTTCAGCGGCCGCAGTTCGACGTTGCGGCGCTTCATCAGGCGGATCACCTGTTCATGGTGCACCAGCTCTTCACGGGCCAGGCGCGACATGAAGTTGATCAGGTCGGCGTGAGTGCAGTACTTGGCAATCAGGCTCAACGCGGTGCTGGCGGCCTTGAACTCGCAGTTCTTGTGGTCCACCAGCATGGTTTCCTGGTTCACCAGGGCTGCGTCGACCCACGCCTGCGGCGTCCTGCAACCGAGGAACTCATGGATTTCAGACAGCATGTTCAACTCCTGGCGGCGGGGCAAAAGCCGGCGATTATACGGACCCCACGGCAGATCGCCAGCCGCTATGCTTGAGAGAGGTCAATAGGCCCGGCGGGCGGCTGTCTATAGTAGACGCATGCACCTGTCCCTACCCGCCCCTACCTGCCCGGGAGCACCGTCATGCAAACCATTCGTAGCCTGCTGGTGGTATTGGACCCAGAACACGCCCACAGCCAGGCACTGACCCGCGCCAAGCTGATCGCCGGCGTCACCCAGGCGCACCTGCACCTGTTGATGTGCGACCATCACCAGGACCATAGCGCCCTGCTGACCCTGCTCAAGAGCCAGCTGCACGACGACGGTTTCAGCGCCACCGCCGAGCAGGCCTGGGAAGGCAACCTGGAAAAAACCATCATCAAGGTGCAGCAGACGGAAGGCTGCGGCCTGGTGATCAAGCAACACCGCCACGAAAGCGCGCTGAAACGCTTCCTGCTCACCCCCAGCGACTGGAAGCTGCTGCGCCACTGCCCATGCGCCGTGCTGATGGTGAAAAGCGAGCGGCCCTGGACCCACGGCGTGATTCTGGCGGCAGTGGACGTGGGCAATGCCGACGGCGAACACCGGCATCTGCACGCGAACATCATCGAACATGGCTTCGACATCGCCCGCCTGGCCAAGGGCGACCTGCACGTGATAGCCGCCCACCCCTCACCCATGCTGTCGGCCAAGGACCCGGCGTTCCAGCTCAAGGAAACCATCGAGGCGCGCTACCGCGAGCAGTGCGCGGCGTTCCAGGCCGAATTCGACATCGACGACTCACACCTGCACATCGCCGAAGGGCCTGCGGACGTGCTGATCCCCTTCACCGCGCAGAAGCTCAACGCCGCCGTGACCGTGATCGGCACCGTGGCGCGCACGGGGGTGTCGGGGGCGTTGATCGGCAATACCGCGGAAGTGGTGCTGGATGCGCTGGAGAGTGACGTGCTGGTGCTCAAGACCGACGAGATCATCGCGCACCTGGAAGAATTGGCGCGCGGTTAGTTTGTGTGGGAGCTGGCTTGCCAGCGAGTTTTTGAGGCCCTCAAAGCTCGCTGGCAAGCCAGCTCCCAGAGGCCCTCAAGCCTCGGGAAACGCGTCCTGCAAAAAACCGGGCGCTATGTAGCGCTCGTAATGCGCCTCCGACAGCAGGAAAAATTCCCGATCAATGGCATCGCGCAGTTCCGGCAGCTCCCAGTCGCGAAATTCCGGCAGCAGGACCATGCCGTAGGCCTCCAGCTGGTTGATGACCCGCGCGCCACGGGCGATCAGCTGGTAGGCCCAGCAGTACTCTGACTGGTTTGGCACAAAACGGATCTTGCGTTGCTCCAGCTGAAGGCGCAGCTTGTCCTTGTCGAAGACTTCGAGCTTGGCCACCATCACTTGCACCAGCAACTGCTCCAGGCGCAGCCACACGGCGCGCTTGGCGTCGTCGTCGTAGCCGTTCCAGTGGATCACTTCATGGTGGAAACGCTTGCAGCCGCGGCACACAAGATCCCCGTAAACCGTGGAGCACAGGCCTACACAGGGGGTCTTGATGGACTGATTGGACATGGGCCGGCAACGCTTTTACAAAGGAGACAGGCGGCCATGTTAGCCCTTTGTCTAAGGATGATCACCCCTGAAGTGGTAGGGCTTAACTTACCTTTCTTGTTTTTTTGCCGTAGAATCACGCTGCCTTTTTAGGCACCAATGTCCGCTAGAAGCTGTTTTCAAAGCGTCACGAGCACAGTTATCCGACAGAACGGCGTTGGCGCAGGTATTCACAGGCATGAATACCTGGCGCCAGCCCTCATCAGCTCCCCGTTCTGGAGGCGTAAAACTTTGAAAGCAGCTTCTACAAGGAATTTCTGCAGCCCCGGCTAGACGGCTCTAAAAGCCGTGCGGCGCATGGGCGCAGAAGTGACTGGATGAGCGTCCCGGACAGGGACCACTGATGAGGGTAATAACTGTGCTTGAAGCCTACCGCAAACACATCGAAGAGCGTGCCGCCCAGGGTATCGTGCCCCAGCCGCTTAACGCCGAACAAACAGCCGGCCTGGTCGAGCTGTTGAAGAATCCTCCGGCTGGCGAAGAAGCCGTCCTTGTCGACCTGATCACCAACCGCGTTCCGCCAGGCGTGGACGAAGCGGCCTACGTGAAGGCCGGTTTCCTCTCCGCCATCGCCAAGGGCGAAGCCACCTCCCCGCTGATCGACAAGAAACGTGCCGTCGAACTGCTGGGCACCATGCAGGGCGGCTACAACATCGCCACCATGGTTGAACTGCTGGACAGCGCCGAGCTGGCCGCTGTTGCCGCCGAACAGCTCAAGCACACCCTGCTGATGTTCGACGCCTTCCACGACGTGGCTGAAAAAGCCAAGAACGGCAATGCTCACGCCCAAGGCGTGCTGCAATCGTGGGCCGACGGCGAGTGGTTCAAGAAGCGTCCGGTGCTGGCCGACAAGATCAGCCTGCGCGTGTTCAAGGTCACCGGCGAAACCAACACCGACGACCTGTCCCCTGCCCCCGACGCCTGGTCGCGCCCTGACATCCCGCTGCACGCCCTGGCCATGCTGAAAATGGCCCGCGACGGCATCGTGCCGGACGTGCAAGGCTCCATCGGCCCGATGAAGCAAATCGAGCAGATGCGTGGCGAAGGCTTCCCTATCGCCTACGTCGGTGACGTGGTGGGTACCGGTTCGTCGCGTAAATCGGCGACCAACTCGGTGCTGTGGTTCTTCGGCGACGACATCCCGTACGTGCCGAACAAGCGCGCCGGTGGTTTCTGCTTCGGCTCGAAAATTGCCCCGATCTTCTACAACACCATGGAAGACGCCGGCGCCCTGCCGATCGAATTCGATGTCTCGAACATCAACATGGGCGACGTGATCGACCTGTACCCGCACGCTGGCAAGGTTTGCAAGCACGGTACCGACGAAGTCATCACCACCTTCGAAATGAAGACCCCGGTGCTGTTGGACGAAGTCCGCGCCGGCGGCCGTATCCCGCTGATCGTCGGCCGTGGCCTGACCGAAAAAGCGCGCGCCGAGCTGGGCCTGGGCCCAACCGACCTGTTCAAGCTGCCGGAAGCACCGGTCGACACTGGCAAGGGCTTCACCCTGGCACAGAAAATGGTCGGCAAGGCCTGCGGCCTGCCAGTAGGCAAGGGCGTTCGTCCTGGCACCTACTGCGAACCGAAAATGACCACCGTGGGTTCGCAAGACACCACCGGCCCGATGACCCGCGACGAGCTGAAAGACCTGGCGTGCCTGGGCTTCTCCGCTGACCTGGTCATGCAGTCGTTCTGCCACACCGCTGCCTATCCGAAGCCGATCGACGTGGTTACCCACCACACCCTGCCGGACTTCATCCGCACCCGCGGCGGCGTGTCCCTGCGCCCAGGCGACGGCATCATCCACAGCTGGCTGAACCGCATGCTGCTGCCGGACACCGTCGGTACCGGTGGTGACTCGCACACCCGCTTCCCTATCGGCATCTCGTTCCCGGCAGGTTCGGGCCTGGTCGCCTTCGCCGCAGCCACCGGCGTCATGCCGCTGGACATGCCGGAGTCGGTACTGGTGCGCTTCAAGGGCAAGCTGCAACCGGGCATCACCCTGCGTGACCTGGTACATGCCATCCCTTACTACGGCATCCAGAAAGGCCTGCTGACCGTCGAGAAGAAAGGCAAGATCAACGCCTTCTCGGGTCGTATCCTGGAAATCGAAGGCCTGGACGAGCTGACTGTTGAACAGGCATTCGAACTGTCCGACGCCTCGGCCGAGCGCTCCGCCGCCGGTTGCACCATCAAGCTGCCGGAAAAGGCCATCGCCGAGTACCTGAAGTCGAACATCACCCTGCTGCGCTGGATGATCAGCGAAGGCTACGGCGATGCGCGCACCATGGAACGCCGCGCCCAGGCGATGGAAGCCTGGCTGGCCAACCCTGAACTGCTGACCGCCGATGCCGACGCCGAATACGCCGAAATCATCGAAATCGACCTGGCCGACGTCAAGGAGCCAGTCCTCTGCGCCCCTAACGACCCGGACGACGCTCGCCTGCTGTCCACCGTTCAAGGCCAGAAGATCGACGAAGTGTTCATCGGTTCGTGCATGACCAACATCGGTCACTTCCGCGCTGCCGGCAAGCTGCTGGACCAGGTGAAAGGCCAACTGCCGACCCGCCTGTGGCTGTCGCCGCCGACCAAGATGGACGCCCACCAGCTGACCGAGGAAGGCTACTACGGCATCTACGGCAAGGCTGGCGCGCGCATGGAAATGCCAGGCTGCTCGCTGTGCATGGGTAACCAGGCACGCGTTGAGCCGAACAGCACCGTGGTGTCGACTTCCACCCGTAACTTCCCGAACCGTCTGGGCGATGGCGCCAACGTGTTCCTGGCCTCCGCCGAACTGGCTGCCGTTGCCTCTATCCTGGGCAAGCTGCCAACCGTCGAGGAGTACATGGAGTACGCGAAGAACATCGACAGCATGGCTGCCGACGTTTACCGCTACCTGAGCTTCGACCAGATCGCCGAATTCCGCGAGGCTGCTGCCAGCGCGAATATTCCGGTGGTTCAGGCCTAAGCCCGACCGGCAATAAAAAAACCCCGTCCTGGTGACGGGGTTTTTTATTGCCGCAAGGTTGGCCGTGGCACGTTGCGACGGATGTAGCAGCAACGGTCTCGGCTAGTAAATGCAGATCTTCGGCGTGGACCAGGGCCAGCGCAGGCTTCGCCAGCGGCTACAAGTGATCTGCGTAGCAGCTGCCGCCAGGCTGCGTCTGGACCCAAACCCGTTCGTCCAAGAACACTGCGGCCGCCAGCCGGCCACACCCAGGGCGTGCAGCCAAAAAAAACCCGTCACAAGCGACGGGTTTTTTCATGAGACAGGCAAGCTTACGGGTTGGACGTACCGCTCAATGCCAAATCCATCAACTCGCGGTTCGCCACGGCGTACATGGCGTAATCGGTGCCGGTGGCGGCCTTCAGCTCTTCAAGCATGGCGCGCCAGCGCACTACCATGTTCTTGTGCTGCTCGATCCACAATTCGACCCGCGCGTCCATGTCAGCCGGGGCGTCGGCCATCTGCAGCACGGAGATGGTGATCGCCCGCTGCTGGAAGTCGATGTCGTCACGGAACGCCTCGCGGGCCAGGGCCTGCCAGTTGTTTTCCACGGGCAGGCTACTGATCTGCTGCAGGTACCAGTTAAGGTCCAGGGAACTGCCCACGGCGAAGAACGCCTTGGCCACTTCCGCGGCGTTGTGGCCGGTGACGTCCGAGGCCTCGATGATCGGCAGCAGCGTGTACAGGTGGCTGGTGCCCGCCACCATGCGCGCCAGCAGCTCCGGCACGCCGGCTTCGACGTAACCCTGGTAGCGGGTCTGCCACACCTCACGGGTCGGGCCCTCCAGCAGCTCGTCCAGCTTCAGCCCCAGGGCAGCGATGTGCGGCCCGAAATGGGCCACGTCGCGACCAGCGTCCTGCTCGTTGCGGCGGCTGCGCAGGAACCAGCGCGTGGCACGGCGGCCCAGGCGCATCAGCTCATCCATCAGCGCCAGCTGCACCTCGGCGGCCACCTGGTAGTCCAGCGCCTCGATCTGGCGGAACCAGTGCGGCAGGTGGAAGATGTCGCGCACGATCACATAGGCACCGGCGACGTTGGCCGGGCTCATGCCGGTGGACTCCTTCAGCCGCTGCACGAAGGTGATGCCCATGTTGTTGACCAGGTCGTTGGCGATCTGGGTGCTGACGATCTCGCGTTTCAGGCGGTGGCGGCGCATGGGCTCGGCGTATTTGCTGACCAGCGACGGCGGGAACGCGGTTTCCATGTCGCGGGTCAGGTAGTCGTCGTCCGGCACCTGGGACTTGAGCAGGGCTTCCTTGAGGTCGATCTTGCTGTAGGAAATCAGCACCGACAGCTCGGCCCGGGTCAGGCCCTGATTGTTCGCCACGCGCTCCACCAGCTGCTCCTCGGACGGCAGGAACTCGATGGCGCGGTCCAGCTTGCCGCGGCTTTCCAGGTCGGCCATCAGCCGCTTGTACTCGGCCAGGCGCTCGTAGGCACGGCGCGCGGCCAGGGACAGGGCCTGGGTCTGCTTGTAGTTGTTGCCCAGCACCAGGTGGCCGACCTCGTCGGTCATGCTGCCCAGCAGCAGGTTGCGCTGCTTCTCGGTCATGTCGCCGGCCTGCACCGCTTCGTTGAGCAGGATCTTGATGTTGACCTCGTGGTCGGAGCAGTCAACACCGCCGGCGTTGTCGATGAAGTCGGTGTTGGTGGCGCCGCCCAGCAGGCCGAACTCCACGCGGCCCAGCTGGGTCATGCCGAGGTTGCCGCCCTCGCCCACCACCTTGCAGCGCAGCTCGTTGCCGTTCACGCGCAGAGCGTCGTTGGCCTTGTCACCCACATCGGCATGGGACTCGCTGCTGGCCTTGACGTAGGTGCCGATGCCGCCGTTCCACAGCAGGTCTACCGGCGCCTTCAGCAGGGCGTTCAGCAGTTCGGTAGGCGTCAGTTTGTCGGCCTGGATGTCGAAGCGTTGCTTCATCTGCGGGCTGATGGCGATGCTCTTGGCGCTGCGCGGGAAGATGCCGCCGCCCTCTGACATGATCGCCGTGTTGTAGTCGCTCCAGGCCGAGCGCGGCAGGTCGAACAGCCTCTGGCGCTCGGCGAAGCTGCTGGCCGGGTCCGGGTTGGGGTCGATGAAGATGTGCAGGTGGTTGAACGCTGCCACCAGCTGCAGTTTGTCGGACATCAGCAGGCCGTTGCCGAACACGTCGCCGGCCATGTCGCCGATGCCGATCACCGTGGTCACGTCCTGTTGCACGTTGATGCCGCGCTCGCGGAAGTGGCGCTGCACGCCCACCCATGCGCCCTTGGCGGTAATGCCCATCTTCTTGTGGTCGTAGCCGGCCGAACCACCCGAGGCAAAGGCGTCGCCCAGCCAGAAGCCGTAGTCGATGGCGATGCCGTTGGCGATGTCGGAGAAGGTCGCGGTGCCCTTGTCGGCGGCCACCACCAGGTAGGGGTCATCGTCGTCGTGGCGCACCACGTTGGCCGGTGGCACCACGCCGCCGTCCTTGAGGTTGTCGGTAATGTCCAGCAGGCCCGAGATGAACAGGCGATAGCAGGCGATGCCTTCGGCCTGGATATCGTCACGGCTGCCGCCCAAAGGCAGGCGCCGCGGCAGGAAGCCGCCCTTGGCGCCCACCGGCACAATCACCGAGTTCTTCACCTGCTGGGCTTTTACCAGGCCCAGCACTTCGGTGCGGAAGTCTTCCTCACGGTCCGACCAACGCAAGCCGCCGCGGGCGACGTTGCCGAAGCGCAGGTGCACGCCTTCCACCCGTGGGCAGTAGACGAAAATCTCGAACTTGGGCACCGGCTTGGGCAGCTCGGGAATCAGCTTGGGGTTGAACTTGAAGCTGAAGTACGACTTGGCGTTGCCGTTGGCATCCGGCTGGTAGAAGTTGGTGCGCAGGGTGGCCTTGATCAGGTCCAGGTAGCGCCGCAGGATGCGGTCCTCGTTAAGCACCTGCACGTCGTCCAGGGCGCTGAGAATGGCTTGCTCCAGGCGCTGCTGCTTGTCGTCGAGGTCTTCGCCGGTGAGCTTGCGCGCCAGGTAGAACCGCGTCTTGAACAGCCGGGTCAGTTCGCGGGCAATGTCGGTGTGGTTGTTCAGGGTGCTGGCGATGTAGCCGAGGTCGAAGCCCAGGCGGATCTGCTTCAGGTAGCGGGCGTAGGCCCGCAGCAGCGCCACGTCGCGCCATGGCAGGCCGGCAGTCAGCACCAGGCGGTTGAAGGCGTCGTTCTCGGCGTCGCCCTGCACGATGTGCACGAAGGCGTCCTGCAGGGTGTCGTTGAGCTGCTGGATATCCAGGTCCAGGCCTTCGGCGGCGGTAAAGGCGAAGTCATGAATCCAGAACTCGCGGCCGTTGGTGTGGCGCAGGCGGTACGGGAACTCGCCCAGCACGCGCAGGCCGAGGTTTTCCAGGATCGGCAGCACGTCGGACAGCGCCAGCGGCGTGTCGGCGTGGTAGAGCTTGCAGTGCAGCTGCTGTTTGCCGGTCTGCGCCAGCGGCTGGTAGAAGCTCATCACCAGCGGGCGCTTGTCGTTCAGGGCCAGCAGGTGCTGCATGTCGACCACCGCCGAATGCGCGGCGAAACGCTCGCGGTAGCCGGCCGGGAAACCTTTCGGGAAGTCTGCCAGCACGTTAGTGCCGTGGGCCTCGCCAAACGCCTCGACGGTGAGGCTGGCGTAGTCGTCCTGCCAGGAACGGCAGGCCTGCACCACTTCGTTTTCCAATTGCAGCGGGTCGATGTCGATGCGGTTTTTCGGGTCCACGCGCAGAATCAACTGCACACGCGCCAGCACCGATTCCGAGAAGAACGTCCAGAACTCGCAGTCGCTGGCCTTGAGGCGGTCCATCAGCACCTGCTGGATTTTCTGCCGCACCTCGGTGGAATAGACGTCACGCGGTACGTAGGCCAGGCAGTAGCAGAAGCGCCCGTAAGGGTCCTTGCGTAGGAACACGCGGATCTTGTTGCGCTCTTGGATCTGCACGATCGACATCACCGTGGTGAACAGCTCGTCCACCGGGGTCTGGAACAGGTCGTCGCGCGGCAGCACCTCCACCACCTGGGCCAGTTCCTTGCCCAGGTGCGCCTTGGGGTCAAAGCCCGAACGGCGCTCTATCTCGGCAACCTTGCGGCGAATGTAGGGGATATGGTGGACACTTTCGCCATACACCGTGGAGGTGTACAGGCCCATGAAACGGCATTCCTTGATCACCCGGCCATCGGCGTCCAACTGGCGCACCGAAACGTAGTCGGGGTAGGCCGGACGGTGCACGCGGCTGGGGTGCGCGGCCTTGGCGAAGGACAGCAGCAGCGGTTCATTCAGGTAATTGACGGCGTAGTCTTCTATGCGCAGGTCATCGGCGCTCAAGCCGGCGCGCAGCAGGCGGGTAAGGCCCAGGAACGAGCTCTCGTCGTACACCAGGTGGCCGCCATCGGCGTCATTGGCCACCACGAATTCTTCATAGCCCAGGAAGGTGAAGTGGTTGGCCACCAGCCATTCCAGGAAAGTCTTGACCTCGGCCTTCTCGTCTTCAGCCACCGCGTAGGGGCTCTGGTCCACCAGTTGCAGCACTTCGCGGACCTTGGCTTTCATCGGCTCGAAATCGGCCACGGCCACCCGCACTTCCACCAGCACCTGCTCCAGCTCCTTGGCCAGAAGCTTGAGCTCGGCGGCGTTGGCGCAGCGATCGATCTCCAGGTACATCAGCGATTCCTGCAGCACACCGTCGCCATGGGTGCCCTTGGGCAACAGCTCAAGCAAGCTGCCATCGGCGCCGCGGCGCACGCTGAGCACGGTGGTCTGCAGGGTGTGGATGCTGTAGCCGCGACGGTTGAGCTCGGTGCGCACCGAGTCCACCAGGAACGGCAGGTCGTGGTGCAGCACCTCGACCGCGGTGTGGGTGGATTGCCAGCCGTGGCGTTCGTAGTCGGGGTTGTAGACCCGCACCTGGGGCTGGGCGTGGTCGAACCGCTCCAGCAGGCGCCAGGCCGAGAGGGTGCAGCCGGCCAGGTCGCTCAGGCGGCGCTGGGTGAGTTCGTCCAATGAGATGATGCCGAAGAACTGATCAGCGAACAGCGCTACTTGTGGCAGGGCCTGTTCACTAACGTGCTGCGCCAGGGCCGCTTTCAGTTGTTGCTGGAAGTCGGCTTTGCTGGCTGCGGTGAAGAACGCCATCTGTGGTACTCCGCTTGGGCTTGTTTTTGAATGAAGCGTCGCGTGTATTCCCCTGTTGGGATCAACCATAGCCAACCCGCTGCAACAGGGGAGGAAAATCCGGTGTTCAAGGCCAGCCGGAAACCGGGCAGGGCCGGCCTTGCCCGGCGAAGAAACGGACCGGCCAGTACATTGGACGTTGCATTGGCGGCCCTGTTTCAACTGCCCAGCTTAACCAGTGCCTTGCGCCAGATACTTGCGGGGCTGCGACATATTCGGTCAATGAGGAGTTGTCGTACGAGATACACAGGGCGTTGCACACACAGGTTTCTGATTCGACGCAAACAGTGTCAGAATCCCTGCCTGCCCACTAACCTTGGTAACAAACATGCAATTTCAAGCCAGCCAGTTGATGGTCAACCCGTGCGACGACGAAGAAGACAACATGGCCCTGCTGTGCTGCCATGATGAAAAGGGCGGCATGATCCTGATCACGCGCCTGGCCGAGGACAAGGACGTGGAGTTCACCCTGGGCGAGGAAGACCCCTGCTACGTCCGTGACTTCAAGGTAACCCTGGACGACAAGACGCTGACATTCGAGCTGGCCGCCGACGACGCCGACGTATTGAACGGTGACGTGGAACTGGTGATCAACTATGACAGCAGCCAGGTAGACCTGCCGGAAGTCGAAGAGACCCTGCGCAACATCCTCGACGGCACCGGCACCTACGTCAGCCATATCGCCCGCTGATTCGCGTCACAGGAGCGCGCCATGACCCGCCAGGTATTCGACGCTCACTGCCACATCATCGACCCGCGGTTCCCGCTGGTCGCCAATGATGGCTACCTGCCCCCCACCTACACGGTGGACGAGTACCTGGCCCAGGCCACGCCGCTGGGCGTGTGCAGTGGTGCGGTGGTGTCGGGGTCGTTCCAGGCGTTCGACCAGCAGTACCTGCTGGACGCCCTGGCCAGGCTGGGCCCCGGCTACGTCGGGGTCACGCAACTGCCCGCCACGGTTAGCGACGACGAACTGCAGCGCCTTGATCGCCATGGCGTACGGGCGCTGCGCTTCAACCTCAAGCGCGGTGGTTCCGAACAACTGGACAAGCTGGAGTCGCTCGCCAAGCGCGTGCACGAACTGCTGGGCTGGCACGCCGAGCTGTACGTCGACTCCCGCGACTTGCACGCACTGGAGGCGCGCCTGTTGCGCCTGCCCGAGGTCAGCATCGACCACCTGGGCCTGAGCCGCGAAGGCTTGCCTACGCTGTTGCGCCTGGCCGAGCGTGGCGTGCGGGTGAAGGCCTGCGGCTTTGGCCGCGTCGACTTCCCCGTGGGGCCTGCCCTGCAGGCGCTGTACGCGGCCAACCCCCATGCACTGATGTTCGGCACCGACCTGCCGTCCACGCGGGCGCCGCGCCCGTTTCAGGTCGATGACCTGGGGCTGGTGGAAGACATGCTGGGGGAAGATGGCGCGCAGATGGTGCTGTGGGGCAATGCGCGGGATTTCTATCGGCTGTGATTTTTGTGGGAGCCGGCTTGCCGGCGAGCTTTTCGGGTTTCAACACCTCGCTGGCAAGCCAGCTCCCACACTCATCAATCGAGCTTCTTGCGGATCCAGTAAAGGTACGTGCCCTCGCCTTCACGGCGCTCCACCAGCTCGTGCCCCAGGAACACGCAGAACTTGGGGATGTCGCGCTGGGTCGACGGGTCGGTGGCAATCACCTTCAGCAAGCCGCCGGCCGGCAGGTCGCGCACGTGCTGGTGCAGCATCATCACCGGCTCCGGGCAATTGAGGCCGGTGGCGTCGAGCACACCATCCACGGCCAGTTCAGCGAGTTCAGACATACAAATCTCCAGAAACGTGCGGGCATTGTCACCCAATGCCCGGGCGCAGGTCATCCCTTGCGGGGCGCCTTCTTGGTCGGGGTGTCCAGGCGGCGAAGGTGGCAGGTCACTTCCTCGCGGTCGTGGTACAGCTGCTTGCAGCCGATTTCCACCTCGATACCGCGGGCCTTGAAGCCATCGGCAATGCGTTCCAGCAGGCGTCGCACCTCGGCGTAACGCAACTTCATGGGCAGCTTGAGGTTCACCACCGCTTCGCGGCAGAGGCCTTCGCCCAGCCAGGTTTCCAGCAGGAACGCGCTGCGTGCCGGCTTCTCGACGATGTCGCAAACCATCCAGTCCACGGTCGGGCGTGGCTTGTAGGTGAAGCCGTCGGCCATCAGGTGGGTGACCAGGCCGGTGTCCATCAGGCTCTGGGCCATCGGGCCGTTGTCGATGGCCGTCACCAGCATGCCGCGGCGCACCAGTTGGTAGGTCCAGCCACCTGGGGCAGC
The DNA here is from genome assembly GCF_056175065.1 of Pseudomonas sp. JC1203. Taxonomy (NCBI): domain Bacteria; kingdom Pseudomonadati; phylum Pseudomonadota; class Gammaproteobacteria; order Pseudomonadales; family Pseudomonadaceae; genus Pseudomonas; species Pseudomonas sp. JC1203. The sequence goes on along the minus strand of NZ_JBWCAM010000023.1, from coordinate 32,270 downwards.
GCCCAGGTCGACGCCGGTCATGTCTTCCGACAGGCGTTCATCCCACTCGTCGCGTGGAATGAAATGGTGCCAGGCCTCTTCCAGCTTCAAGGTTGAGCGGCTGGGCGCCTCGCGGGGGAATTTAAGGCGCGGAATGCCCATGGGCCACATGGCCGAATTGTGCGCCGGGGCCAGGCCCAGGAATACTTCGCGGCCGCTGCGGAACGTCAGCAGCAGGCGCGGCAGGTCGTCGTCTTCCACCAACTTGCCGGCCTTGAGCAGCGCCTTGCGCAGCGGGCCCTCGAATTTGCGACAGAAGGTCGACAATTCCTTGCCGTCGTTGGTATCCAGCACTTCCAGCCACAGACTGCCGCAGGTCGGATAGGCGCCCAAGGCATCCAGCAGGACGCTGATGCGGTCGGTTTCCGGCAGTTCCACGAACGAGCCGCGCGCCCATTGGCGCGGGAAGATCAGGTCACTGAAGTTCACCTCGTCCATCAGCCGCTCAAGGTCGGCCGGTTCGTGGCAGACGAACTCGGCAAAGGCGCTGGCCGGCTTGGCCTTGGCGTAGCCAACCACGTCGAAATACGCGGCCAGTTCGGAAATTTCGGAACAGACTTCGCCTTCGAAGCCCGGCCGGCAGTGCATAAACAGGGTATTCATTAACCACTCCTGGACCGGCGCCCCGACAGTGGGCCGCCGCCATGGCGTGCGCGCCACTGGCACACCGCCGAAATCGGCGCATTCTAAAGGAAGTTCGGAACCGGCACACGCCTGGACAGTCCAGTGTAATGATAGCTAGCTACGCTTTATGCCCTGGGCCCGTGCCGTGCGGACCCTGGTGCCGCCCGCCAAGGAGTGATTTCATGCCCTCGCTTGATAGCCTGAAGACCCTCAAGACCCTGCAGGTCGACGACCGTCAGTACCACTATTTCAGCCTGCCCGAAGCCGCCAAGAGCCTGGGCGCCCTGCAGCAATTGCCCATGTCCCTGAAAGTGCTGCTGGAAAACCTGTTGCGCTGGGAAGACGCCAAGACCGTCACCGGCGACGACCTCAAGGCCCTGGCCGCTTGGCTCAAGGACCGCCGCAGCGACCGCGAGATCCAGTACCGCCCTGCCCGCGTGCTGATGCAGGACTTCACCGGAGTGCCCGCCGTAGTCGACCTGGCTGCCATGCGCGCCGCCGTGGCCAAGGCCGGCAGCGACCCGCAGCGCATCAACCCGCTGTCACCGGTGGACCTGGTGATTGACCACTCGGTGATGGTCGACAAATACGGCGACAACCAGGCCTTCGGTGAAAACGTCGACATCGAGATGCAGCGCAACGGCGAGCGCTATGCCTTCCTGCGCTGGGGCCAGAGCGCCTTCGACAACTTCAGCGTGGTGCCGCCGGGCACCGGCATCTGCCACCAGGTGAACCTGGAATACCTGGGCCGCACCGTGTGGACCAAGGAAGAGGACGGCCGCACCTACGCCTTCCCCGACACCCTGGTGGGCACCGACTCGCACACCACCATGATCAATGGCCTCGGCGTGCTGGGCTGGGGCGTGGGCGGCATCGAGGCCGAGGCGGCCATGCTCGGCCAGCCGGTGTCGATGCTGATTCCCGAGGTGATCGGCTTCAAGCTGACCGGCAAGCTCAAGGAAGGCATCACCGCCACTGACCTGGTGCTGACCGTCACGCAAATGCTGCGCAAGAAAGGCGTAGTGGGCAAATTCGTCGAATTCTACGGCGACGGCCTGGCCGACCTGCCCCTGGCGGACCGTGCCACCATCGCCAACATGGCCCCGGAATACGGCGCCACCTGCGGCTTCTTCCCGGTAGATGAAGTAACGCTGGACTACCTGCGCCTGTCCGGCCGCCCCGACACCACGGTAAAGCTGGTGGAGGCCTACACCAAGGCCCAGGGGCTATGGCGCCTGCCGGGCCAGGAACCGCTGTTCACCGACAGCCTGGCGCTGGACATGGGCACGGTTGAAGCCAGCCTGGCCGGGCCCAAGCGGCCCCAGGACCGGGTGGCACTGCCCAAGGTGGCCCAGGCGTTCTCGGACTTCATCGGCCTGCAACTCAAGCCGTCCAGCAAGGACGAGGGCCGCCTGGAAAGCGAGGGCGGCGGTGGCGTGGCCGTGGGCAACGCAGCCCAGGCCGGCGAGGCGCAGTACAGCTGGCAGGGCCAGACGCACCACCTCAAGGATGGCGCCGTGGTGATCGCCGCCATTACTTCGTGCACCAATACTTCCAACCCCAGCGTGATGATGGCCGCCGGGCTGGTGGCGAAGAAAGCCGTGGAAAAAGGCTTGCAGCGCAAACCCTGGGTGAAGAGTTCGCTGGCCCCCGGTTCGAAAGTGGTGACCGACTATTACAAGGCCGCCGGCCTGACCCAGTACCTGGATGCCCTGGGCTTCGACCTGGTGGGCTACGGTTGCACCACTTGCATCGGCAACTCCGGGCCGCTGGACGAGCCCATCGAGAAGGCCATCCAGCAGGCCGACCTGACCGTGGCCTCGGTGCTGTCGGGCAACCGCAACTTCGAGGGCCGCGTGCACCCGCTGGTGAAAACCAACTGGCTGGCCTCACCGCCGCTGGTGGTGGCCTACGCGTTGGCGGGCAGCGTGCGCATCGACATCAGCAGCGAACCGCTGGGCACCGGCAAGGACGGCAAGCCGGTGTACCTGCGCGACATCTGGCCTAGCCAGCAGGAAATCGCCGACGCGGTAAGCAGCGTCGACACTGCCATGTTCCACAAGGAATACGCTGAGGTATTCGCCGGCGACGCCCAGTGGCAGGCCATCGAGGTGCCGCAGGCCGCGACCTATGTGTGGCAGGACGACTCCACCTACATCCAGCACCCGCCATTCTTCGACGACATTACCGGCGCGCTGAAGCCGGTGGTGGACGTATCGGGCGCCCGCGTGCTGGCCCTGCTGGGCGACTCGGTGACCACCGACCACATCTCCCCCGCCGGCAACATCAAGGCGGACAGCCCCGCCGGCCACTACCTGCGGGACAAGGGCGTAGAGCCGCGCGACTTCAACTCGTACGGCTCGCGCCGGGGCAACCACGAGGTGATGATGCGCGGCACCTTCGCCAACATCCGCATCCGCAACGAAATGCTCAATGGCGAGGAAGGCGGCAACACTTACTACATTCCCACCGGCGAGCGCCTGGCTATCTACGATGCGGCCATGCGCTACCAGGCCGACGGCACGCCGCTGGTGGTCATCGCCGGGCAGGAATACGGCACCGGCTCCAGCCGCGACTGGGCGGCCAAGGGCACTAACCTGCTGGGTGTGAAAGCGGTGATAGCCGAGAGTTTCGAGCGTATTCACCGCTCCAACCTGGTGGGCATGGGCGTGTTGCCGCTGCAGTTCAAGGACGGCCAGAGCCGCAAGACCCTGAAGCTGACCGGGCGCGAAACTCTCGACATCACCGGCCTCACCGGCGCCCAACTACGGCCGCACATGGACTTGAACCTGCGCATCACCCATGAGGACGGCAAGCAGGAAAACGTGACGGTGCTGTGCCGCATCGACACCCTCAATGAGGTGGAGTACTTCAAGGCCGGCGGCATCCTGCACTATGTGCTGCGCCAGCTGATCGCGTCGTGACCCCCTGATCCCGTAGCAGCTGCCGAAGGCGGCGTCTGGCTGCCTGACGCGGCCTGCGGCAGCTGCTACGGCTTAGGCGCGTCTCCCGCTCCATGACGATTGCCGGGGAAATTTAATTTCAATTTTGTGGCGCCGCGGCCGACAACCTGTGAAAGCCTTGCGGAACCCCACAGCCATGCGTAACAACCAGCCTGTCACCCAGCGCGAACGGACTTTTCCTGCCCAGCAGCGCCTGATTTCCACCACCGACGCCAAAGGAATGATCACCTACTGCAATGACGCTTTCGTCGAGATCAGTGGTTTTTCCCGTGAAGAGCTGATTCGCGCGCCGCACAACACCGTGCGCCACCCGGACGTGCCCCAGGCCGTGTTCGAGCACATGTGGGCCACCCTGCGCCAGGGCCAGCCGTGGATGGGCATCGTCAAGAACCGCTGCAAGAACGGCGACTTCTACTGGGTGAACGCCTACGTCACGCCGATCTTCGAGAACAACCAGGTGGTGGGTTACGAGTCGGTACGGGTCAAGCCCAGCGCCGAAATGATCCGCCGCGCTCAGTCGCTGTACGAGCGCCTGAACAACGGCAAATCCGCCGTGCCACAGCGTGACCGCTGGCTGCCGGTGGTGCAGGACTGGCTGCCGTTTATCCTGGTCAGCCAGGTGGGCTTCCTGATCGGCAGTTGGCTGGGCACCTGGTGGGGCTTCGCCGTGGCCGCCCTGCTCTCGGTGCCGCTGGGCCTGGTGGGCCTGAGCTGGCAGCAACGGGGCATCAAGCGCCTGCTGCGCCTGGCCGAGCAGACCACCTCCGACCCGCTGATCGCGCAGATGTACACCGACAGCCGCGGTGCCCAGGCGCGGCTGGAGCTGTCCATCCTCAGCCAGGATGCGCGCCTGAAAACCTGCCTCACCCGCCTGCAGGACACCGCCGAGCACCTCAACGACCAGGCCCGGCAGTCCGACGGCCTGGCCCACCAGAGCTCCGAGGGCCTGGAGCGCCAGCGCGTGGAGACCGAACAAGTGGCCGCTGCGGTCAACCAGATGGCCGCCACTACCCAGGAGGTGGCCAGCCATGTGCAGCGCACCGCCGACGCCACCCAGCAGGCCAACCTGCTCACCAGCCAGGGCCGCGGCATTGCCGGCGAGACCCGCGACGCCATCCAGCGCCTGTCGGTGGTGGTGGGTGAAACCGGCCAGACCGTGACCCAACTGGCCAAGGACAGCGACGAAATCGGCGGCGTGGTTGACGTGATCAAGGGCATTGCCGACCAGACCAACTTGCTGGCGCTGAACGCCGCCATCGAAGCTGCCCGCGCTGGCGAAATGGGCCGCGGGTTCGCCGTGGTCGCCGACGAAGTCCGCCAACTGGCGCAACGCACCAGCGAATCCACCGGGCAGATCCACGCGCTGATTGCCAAGCTGCAGCAAACCGCCGGCGCCGCCGTGCAGACCATGGAAGCCGGCCATCGCCAAGCCGAGGAAGGTGTGGCACGGGTGCTGGAAGCTGACCAGGCGCTGGCGGGCATCAGTGAAGCGGTGGCGCACATCACTGACATGACCACCCAGATCGCGGCAGCCACCGAAGAACAGAGCGCGGTGGCCGAGGAAATCAGCCGCAACATCAGCACCATCGCCGACCTGGCCGACCAGACCAGCGAGCAGGCGCAGAACTCCGCGCTGCTGAGCGAAGAACTGACCCGCACTGCACACAGCCAGTACTCGCTGGTGGAGCGCTTCAACCGCTAAAACTCCCGTAGCAGCGGCCAAAGGCCGCGTCAGGAATCACGCGGTGCCTGCGACGCGGCCTTCGGGCCGCTGCTACGGGGCCCCGTGTACCTCGTAGATCGCGTCGCCTGTATCGCGGCCAAGGCCGGCTCCTACCACGTACGGCGTAGGAGCCGACTTTAGTCGCGATGCAGACGACGCCGTTTCAAGACAATGGATGCCACGGGGCAGCGCAAAAACTGTGTCACCGCCTCCGCCGCCGCCTCGATATGCTGCTCATGGCTGAACCCCGACGCCTTCAACGGCTTCAAGTCATGATCCCCCGCCACCAGCCAGCACAGCTCGATTTTCGCCGACAACAGATAACCCTCCACCGCCGCCCGGTTGCCCAGCGCGTCGCGTTCGCCCTGCACGATCAACGTCGGCGTGGCCAGCCCGGCCAGGTGCTCCACCCGCGGCTTCTCCGGCTTGCCCGCGGCATAGAACGGGTACCCCAGGCACACCAACGCCGCAGCGCCCAACTCGTCCGCCAGCAGGCTGGCCATGCGCCCGCCCATGGATTTGCCGCCAATCGCCAGCGTGCCGGTCACCAGCGGCCGCACCTGGGCGTACACCTCGCGCCAGCACTCCAGCAGCTTGGGCTTGGGGTTGGGCGGGCGCTTGCCGCCGTCGAGGCGGCGCTGCGCCATGTAGGGAAACTCGAAGCGCAGCACGCCTACACCCCTGGCGGCCAGTTGCTCGCTGATGCTGGCCATGAAGCCGCTGTCCATGGGCGCACCGGCGCCGTGGGCGAGTATCAGGCAGGCCACTGGCGCGCCCTGGGGCGCGTTCCACAGCCAACCCCGGGCCTGCGCCAGCGCGGCCAATTGATTCTGGTCAATGCTGCAAGGCTGCGGCTCTTTCATGCTGGTTCCACCGTGAAAAAATAACGGCCGCCATGATGCCACGTCGCCGCCGCCACGCGGCAGCACCCGCGTGCGGTATGTCCACACAGCGACTAAGCTCATAGCGATGAAAACTGGGCTGGTCGGATATGTTTCCGGATGTTCAGAAACCCCTCCACCAGCGACCCCGGCAAAGCCCCCAGTAACGCTGGAAGGCCCGCCAGGTGGACGTCGGAGCGACCGCCAAGAATTGCTAGCGATGATTGCTAGCAACTCTTGCGTCACCCCTTTGCATTCTCCATACTGCGGCCGGTTTATAAATTCAATAACAACACCTGAACCGTGGATGACCCGCTATGAGCACAGTAATCGCTCCGACTGCGTACAACTACAAGGTGGTCCGGCAGTTCGCCATCATGACGGTGGTCTGGGGAATCGTCGGCATGGGCCTGGGGGTGTTCATCGCCTCGCAACTGGTCTGGCCGCAGCTCAACTTCGACCTGCCCTACACCACCTTCGGCCGCCTGCGCCCCCTGCACACCAACCTCGTGATCTTCGCCTTCGGCGGCTGCGCACTGTTTTCCACGTCCTACTACGTGGTGCAACGCACCTGCCAGACGCGGCTGATTTCCGATGGCCTCGCGGCGTTCACGTTCTGGGGCTGGCAGGCGGTGATTGTCAGCGCCATCATCACCCTGCCGCTGGGCTACACCACCACCAAGGAATACGCGGAGCTGGAATGGCCGATCGCCATTCTGCTGGCCATCGTCTGGATCAGCTACGCCATCACCTTCTTCGGCACCATCGTCAAGCGCAACACCAAGCACATCTACGTGGGCAACTGGTTCTACGGCGCATTCATCCTGGTGACGGCGATGCTGCACATCGTCAACCACATCTCGCTGCCGGTAAGCCTGTTCAAGTCGTACTCGGCCTACGCCGGTGCCACCGACGCGATGATCCAATGGTGGTACGGCCACAACGCCGTGGGCTTTTTCCTCACCACCGGCTTCCTCGGCATGATGTATTACTTCGTGCCCAAGCAGGCCGAGCGCCCGATCTACTCCTACCGCCTGTCCATCGTGCACTTCTGGGCGCTGATCACCCTGTACATCTGGGCCGGCCCGCACCACCTGCACTACACCGCCCTGCCCGACTGGGCGCAGTCGCTGGGCATGGTGATGTCGATCATCCTGCTGGCCCCCAGCTGGGGCGGCATGATCAACGGCATGATGACCCTCTCGGGCGCCTGGCATAAGCTGCGCACCGACCCCATCCTGCGCTTCCTGGTGGTGTCGCTGGCCTTCTACGGCATGTCCACCTTCGAAGGCCCGATGATGGCCATCAAGACGGTCAACTCGCTGTCCCACTACACCGACTGGACCATTGGCCACGTGCACGCCGGCGCCCTGGGCTGGGTGGCGATGATCTCCATCGGCGCCGTGTACCACATGATCCCGAAACTGTTCGGCCGCGCGCAGATGCACAGCATCGGCCTGATCAACGCGCACTTCTGGCTAGCCACCATCGGCACCGTGCTGTACATCGCCTCCATGTGGGTGAACGGCATCACCCAAGGGCTGATGTGGCGCGCCATCAACGACGACGGCACGCTCACCTACTCCTTCGTCGAAGCGCTGCAGGCCAGCCACCCCGGCTACATCGTGCGTGCCCTGGGCGGCTCGTTCTTCGCCAGCGGCATGCTGCTGATGGCTTACAACGTGTGGCGCACCGTGCGCGCCTCCACCCCTGAAGAAGCCGAAGCCGCGAGCCAGATCGCCGTCGTGGGGGCCCACTGATGAAACATGAAGTGCTCGAAAAGAACATCGGCCTGCTGGCCTTCTTCATGGTCATCGCCGTGGCCATCGGCGGGCTGACACAGATCGTCCCGCTGTTCTTCCAGGACGTCACCAACAAGCCCATCGAGGGCATGAAGCCGCGCCCGGCCCTGGAGCTGGAGGGCCGCGACGTGTTCATCGCCAACGGCTGCGTGGGCTGCCACTCGCAGATGATCCGGCCGTTCCGCGCCGAAACCGAACGTTACGGCCACTACTCGGTGGCCGGCGAAAGCGTGTGGGACCACCCCTTCCTGTGGGGTTCCAAGCGCACCGGCCCGGACCTTGCCCGCGTGGGCGGGCGTTACTCGGACGACTGGCACCGCGCGCACCTGTACAACCCGCGCAACGTGGTGCCGGAGTCGGTCATGCCAGCCTACCCGTTCCTGGTGGAGCACAAGGTGGACGCCAGCCTGACCGCGAAGAAGATGCAAGTGCTGCGTGAACTGGGCGTGCCCTACACCGACGCCGACATCGCCGGCGCCGAGGCGGCCGTGAAGGGCAAGACCGAAATGGATGCACTGGTGGCCTACCTGCAAGGCCTTGGCACCCTCATCAAGAGCAAACGGTGACGCACATGGATATCGGAACGATCCGAGGCCTGGGCACCGTCGTGGTGATGGTGGCCTTTATCGGCCTGGCGTTGTGGGTGTTCAGCAGCCGGCGCAAGAAGCACTTCGACGAAGCCACCTTGCTGCCGTTCGCCGACGACCCCGACGCCATCGCCAAGGTGGAACAAGCCCAGGCGCAAGCGCGCGCGGCCAGGAGTGACAAGCAATGACAACGTTTTGGAGTCTGTACGTAACCGTCCTCACCCTGGGCACCATCGTGTCCCTGACCTGGCTGCTGTTCTCCACCCGCCGCGGGCAGCGCAGCGAGGCCACCGAGGAAACCGTGGGGCATTCGTTCGACGGCATCGAGGAATACGACAACCCACTGCCCAAATGGTGGTTCCTGCTGTTCGTCGGCACCATCATCTTCGCCCTCGGCTACCTGAGCCTGTACCCCGGCCTGGGCAGCTGGACCGGCCTGCTGCCGGGCTACCAGTACCTGGACAACGACACCCAGAAGCAGTTTTCCGACGGCAAGACCGGCTGGACCGGCGTGCACGAATGGGAAAAGGAAATGGCCCGCGCCGACGCGCGCTTCGGCCCTATCTACGCCAAGTTCGCCGCCATGCCCATCGAAGAAGTGGCCAAGGACCCGCAGGCGCTGAAAATGGGTGGCCGGCTGTTCGCCAGCAACTGCTCGGTGTGCCACGGCTCCGACGCCAAGGGCGCCTACGGCTTCCCCAACCTGACCGACCAGGACTGGCGCTGGGGAGGCGAGCCCGCCACTATCGAGACCACCATCCTGGGCGGCCGCCACGCCGTGATGCCGGCCTGGGCTGAAGTGATCGGCGAGCAGGGCGTGGCCGACGTCGCCGCCTTCGTGCTCAGCCAACTGGACGGCCGCAAGCTGCCCGACGATGCCAAGGCCGATGCCGCCAACGGCCAGAAAATCTTCGCCGCCAACTGCGTGGCCTGCCACGGCCCCGAAGGCAAGGGCACCCCGGCCATGGGCGCGCCCAACCTCACCCACCCGCAGGCGTTCATCTACGGCTCAAGCTTTGCCCAACTGCAACAGACCATCCGCTACGGCCGCCAGGGGCAGATGCCGGCGCAGGAACTGCTGCAGGGCAAGGACAAGGTGCATTTGCTGGCGGCGTATGTGTACAGCCTGTCGCACGGGGAAACAAAAACGGAGGACTAACCGCTCTCGCACTGCATACGTCAGGGCTACGATGCCCGCGTAGGAGCCGACCTTGGTCGCGATACAGGCAACGCAGTACATCAGACACGTCGCCATCGCGGCCAAGGCCGGCTCCTACAAGGATGAGGAACCGTTGAAGAGGTACGGACCATGAGCATCACGACCATTTCCACCAGCGATTTTAGACAGAACCCTGACCACGCATGCCAAGCAGCGCACCGCGGCCCTGTATTTATCACGAAGGATGAACAGGCCACCCATGTACTGATGAGCATTGAACACTATCAGCGACTAACCGGTGAACGCGGCAATATCATCGAGTTACTAGCCGTGCCGGACTCCGCCGATATCGACATCGCCATAGAACGAGCCCACATCGTTGCACGCCCCACCGACCTTTCCTGACTTCACCAGGTAGCTACGCATGAAACAGGAATGACATCAGGGTTACCCCTTAACGACCGCGCTCGGCACGCACCGAACCGGCACCCCAGCCCCACCGTGAGGCTCACTGATGAGCAAGCAGATTCCGGTACATGATGTCACCCCGCCGGCCGCCAAAGGCGACAGCGTCGACCTGTACGCGGCGCGGGAGAAAATCTATACCCGGGCCTTCACCGGGGTGTTCCGCAACCTGCGGCGGGTGGGTGGGGCGTTCCTGTTCCTGCTGTATTTCGGCACCGTGTGGCTGAACTGGGGCGGGCACCAGGCGGTGTGGTGGAACCTGCCGGAGCGCAAGTTCTACATCTTCGGCGCCACCTTCTGGCCGCAGGACTTCATCCTGCTGTCGGGCATTCTCATCGTCAGCGCCTTCGGGCTGTTTTTCATCACCGTGTTCGCCGGCCGCGTGTGGTGCGGCTACACCTGCCCGCAAAGCGTGTGGACGTGGATTTTCATGTGGTGCGAGAAGGTCACCGAAGGCGACCGCAACCAGCGCATCAAGCTCGACAAGGCGCCCATGAGCGCCAACAAGTTCGTGCGCAAGGCCGCCAAGCACGGCATGTGGCTGTTGATCGGCTTCATCACCGGCATGACTTTCGTCGGCTATTTCTCGCCCATCCGCGAGCTGGCCGGGGACTTCTTCAGCGGCCACGCCGACGGCTGGTCGTACTTCTGGGTCGGCTTCTTCACCCTGGCCACCTACGGCAACGCCGGCTGGCTGCGCGAACAGGTATGCATCTACATGTGCCCTTACGCGCGCTTCCAGAGCGTGATGTTCGACAAGGACACGCTTATCGTCTCGTACGACCCGCGGCGCGGCGAGAAACGTGGCCCGCGCAAGAAGGACGTGGACTACAAGGCCCTGGGCCTGGGCGACTGCATCGACTGCACGATGTGCGTGCAGGTGTGCCCCACCGGCATCGACATTCGCGATGGCCTGCAAATCGAGTGCATCGGCTGCGCCGCCTGCATCGACGCCTGCGACAGCATCATGGACAAGATGAACTACCCACGCGGGCTGATCAGCTACACCACCGAGCACAACCTGTCCGGCCAGCAGACGCACAAGTGGCGCCCGCGGCTGATCGGCTACGCCGTGGTGCTGCTGGTGATGATGGGCGTGCTGGCCGGCGCTTTCCTGACGCGCTCGCTGGTGGGCTTCGACGTCAGCAAGGACCGCGTGCTGTACCGCGAGAACGCCGAAGGGCGCATCGAGAACGTCTACAGCCTGAAGATCATGAACAAGGACCAGCGCGAACATACCTACGTCATCGAGGCCAGCGGCCTGCCCGACCTGCGCCTGCAAAGCCGCAACGAAATACGCGTGGCGGCCGGCGACATCGTCAGCCTGCCGGCCGAACTGTCGGTAGCCCCCGAACAACTGCCTTCCAGCACCAACGAGGTGTACTTCAGCCTCAAGGACGCCAACGACGGCGCGGTGCACGTGCAGGCCAAAAGCCGATTCATCGGCCCCCAAGTACGCTAAGGAATTACCATGTTCAATGCCACGGCTGACGCCTCGACCCCCTGGTACAAGCACCTCTGGCCCTGGATCATCATCGCCATCCTGGCCTGCTCGGTAACCCTCACCCTGTCCATGGTGACCATCGCCGTGGAACACCCGGACAACCTGGTGACCGACAATTACTACGAGGCCGGCAAAGGCATCGCCCGCTCGCTGGAGCGCGAGCAGTTGGCGGTGGACCTCAAGCAGCGCGCCGACGTGACCCTGGACAGCCTCACCGGCGAGGTCGACGTGCGGCTGGCAGGCGCAAGCCAACCGGCGCAACTGACGCTTAACCTGGTGTCGCCGACGCAGCCGGAGAAAGACCGCCGCATCGACCTCAACGCCGCCGGCAATGGCCGCTACGTAGGGCATGTGGTGGACAAGGTGGACGGCCGGCGTTTCGTCGAGTTGCTGGGCCTGCAGGACGGCAAGACCTGGCGTCTGTTCGAAGAGGAACAGGTCACTCCGGACAAGGCCCTGACCCTGGGCGACGAGCCGCTGCAAGGCGCCGAAGTACCACAGCGCCGATGAAAGCATGATTACCGCCTGCTACCACTGCGCCCTCCCCGTGCCGCCCGGCCGGCCCTTCACGGCCACGGTGCTGGGCCACCCGCGCGACTTCTGCTGCCCTGGCTGCCAGGCCGTGGCCCAAGCCATTGTCGAGGGTGGCCTGGGCAGCTATTACCAGCACCGCGACCAGGCTTCGGCCAACCCGCAGGCACTGCCGCAGCAGCTGCCCGACGAACTGACACTGTACGACCGCGCCGACGTGCAGCAAGCCTTCGTGCATACCCAGGGCCAGCTGCGCGACACCACGCTGATGGTCGAAGGCATCACCTGCGCGGCCTGTGGCTGGTTGATTGAAAAGCACCTGCGCGGGCTGGACGGAGTGGTCGAGGCGCGGCTGAACCTGTCCAACCATCGCCTGTTCGTGCAATGGGCTGACCACCCGCAGGCCTTGAGCCGCCTGCTGGCCGAGCTGCGTCACATCGGCTATGCCGCCCACCCGTGGCAGGCCGACCGCGCCGCCGAGCAACTGGCCGCCGACAACCGCCGCGCGCTGCGCCAGCTGGGGGTAGCCGGGCTGCTGTGGTTCCAGGCAATGATGGCAACCATGGCCACCTGGCCGGAATTCAACATCGACCTCAGCCCGCAACTGCACACCATCCTGCGCTGGGTGGCGATGTTCCTGACCACCCCGATAGTCTTCTACAGCTGCGCACCCTTCTTCCAAGGTGCCCTGCGCGACCTGCGCAGCCGCCACCTGACCATGGACGTGTCGGTGTCACTGGCCATCGGTGGCGCCTACCTGGCCGGTATCTGGACCGCCATCAGCGGCAGCGGCGAGCTGTACTTCGACGCCGTGGGCATGTTCGCCCTGTTCCTGCTGGCCGGCCGTTACCTGGAGCGCCGCGCCCGCGAACGCACGGCAGCCGCCACCGCGCAGCTGGTCAACCTGCTGCCGCCCTCCTGCCTGCGGCTCGACGCTCAAGGCCGAACCACGCGCATACTGCTGGCTGAACTGGCCCTGCACGACCGCGTGCAGGTGCTGCCCGGCGCCGTGATCCCTGCCGACGGGCAAATCCTTCACGGCCACTCCAGCATCGACGAGTCGCTGCTGACCGGCGAGTACCTGCCGCAGCCGCGCCAGCCTGGCGACAGCGTCACCGCCGGCACCCTCAACGTCGAGAGCCCCCTGACCGTGGAGGTCATGGCGCTGGGCAGCGACACCCGGCTGTCGGCCATCGTCCGCCTGCTGGAACGTGCACAGGCGCAGAAACCGCGCCTGGCGCAGTTGGCAGACCGCGCAGCGCAGTGGTTCCTGTTGTTTTCCCTGGCCTGCGCAGCCGCCATCGGCCTGCTGTGGTGGCAGCTGGACCCCGGCCGCGCCTTCTGGGTGGTGTTGGCCATGCTGGTCGCCAATTGCCCGTGCGCGCTGTCGCTGGCCACCCCCACTGCGCTCACCGCGGCCACCGGCAGCCTGCACCGCCTGGGCCTGCTGCTCACCCGCGGGCATGTGCTTGAAGGGCTGAACCAGGTCGACACGGTGATCTTCGACAAGACCGGCACGCTCACCGAAGGCCGCCTGCAGCTCACCAGCATCAAGCCCCTGGCGCACCTGGACAGCGACCACAGCCTGGCCTTGGCGGCCGCGCTGGAAAGCAGCTCCGAACACCCTATCGCGCGGGCCTTCGGCTACGCGGGCCTGGTCGCCGAACAGGTGCGCAGCGAGCCAGGGCTGGGCCTTGCCGGGGTGGTCGACGGCCAGCCGCTGCGCATCGGCAACCCGGCGTGGGCCTGCGCCCCGAGCGGCTGCGCGGTACCCGCAGCGCCCGACAGCCAAGGGCAGTGGCTACTGCTGGCCGATGACCGCCAGCCCCTGGCCTGGTTCGGCCTGGACGACCGCCTGCGCGACGACGCCCGCGCGCTGCTGGAGGCCTGCCGCGCACGGGGCTGGCAGACCTTGCTGCTGTCCGGCGACAGCTCGCCCATGGTGCACAGCGTGGCCACGGCCCTGGGCATCGACCAGGCCCACGGCGGCCTGCCGCCCGACGCCAAGCTGGCGGTACTGCAAGACTTGCGCGCCCAGGGCCGCAAGGTGCTGGTGGTGGGTGACGGTGTCAACGACGTGCCGCTGCTGGCTGCCGCCGACATCAGCGTGGCCATGGGCAGTGGCACGGACCTGGCCAGGACGTGCGCGGACGCCGTGCTGCTGAGCAACCGCCTGGACGCCCTGGTGCAGGCCATGCACATGGCCCGCCGCACCCGCCGGGTGATTATCCAGAACCTGATCTGGGCGGCGCTGTACAATGGCTTGATGCTGCCCTTCGCCGCCGCCGGAATGATCACGCCGATCTGGGCCGCGCTGGGCATGTCGGCCAGCTCCCTGACCGTGGTGCTCAACGCCCTGCGCCTGGCCCGGCTACCCACACGCCCGCACCCGGCAGCGATGCCCGCCACCCATGCGACACCGGAGCTTGCATGCCCGCCCTCTACATCATGATTCCCGCCGCGCTGGTGGTGGTCGCCATCGCCATCTACGTGTTCTTCTGGGCGGTGGACAGCGGCCAGTACGACGACCTCGACGGCCCGGCCCACAGCATTCTCTTCGACGACCAGGACCCACGCCACCAGGCCGGCGTCGACGAAGCCAACGGCACGCCCGCCGTCACCGACAAGGACAAGGCGCCGCCCCATGCTTGAGCTGGCCCCACAACTGGTGTCGGCGCTGATCCTGGGGCTGCTGGGCGGTGGCCATTGCCTGGGCATGTGCGGCGGCCTGATGGGTGCGCTGACCCTGGCCATCCCGCCGGAACAACGCGGCCGCCGGCTGCGCCTGCTGCTGGCCTACAACCTGGGGCGCATCTGCAGCTACGCCTGCGCCGGGTTGCTGCTGGGCCTGGCCGGCTGGGCGCTGGCGACAAGCCCGGCGGCCATGGGCTTGCGGGTGGTGGCAGCCTTGCTGTTGATTGCCATGGGCCTGTACCTGGGCGGCTGGTGGAGCGGCCTGGTGCACATCGAACGGCTGGGCCGCGGCTTGTGGCGGCTGATCCAGCCGGTGGCCGGGCGCCTGCTGCCGGTCAGCAGCCTGCCGCGCGCACTGCTGCTGGGTGGGCTATGGGGCTGGCTGCCTTGCGGGTTGGTTTACAGCACATTGCTGTGGGCCGCCAGCCAGGGCAACGCCGGCCACAGCGCGCTGCTGATGCTGGCCTTCGGCCTGGGCACCTGGCCGGTGCTGCTGGCCACCGGCCTTGCCGCCGAACGCACCCGCGCCCTGCTGCGCCGCCGCGGGGTGCGCGCAGCCGGCGGGTTACTGGTGATCGCGTTTGGCCTGTGGACTTTGCCCGGCCCGCACCAGCACTGGCTGATGGGCCACTGAGCCACGCTTGATGCACGTCAATACCGGTTGGCACGGCCGTCCCTAGACTAGCGAGCATGCACGCAAACCCGGGGAACCCGCATGCTCGACACCCTTGTCTGGGACGCTGACCTGATCCGCCGCCACGATCAGCCAGGCCCACGCTACACGTCCTACCCAACCGCGGTTCAATTCAACAACCAGGTTGGCTCGTTCGACCTGCTGCACGCCCTGCGCGACAGCCGCAAGGCGCTGCGGCCGCTGTCGCTGTACGTGCACCTGCCGTTCTGCGCACACATTTGCTACTACTGCGCCTGCAACAAGGTCATCACCAAGGACCGCGGCCGCGCCCAGCCCTACCTGCAGCGCCTGGAGCAGGAAATCCAGCTGGTCGCCTGCCACCTGGACCCGCGCCAGACCGTGCAGCAGTTGCACTTGGGCGGCGGTACGCCGACCTTCCTCAGCCACGCCGAACTGCGCCAGCTGATGGCCACCCTGCGCAGCCATTTCAACCTGCGCCTGGACGACGGCGGCGACTACGGCATCGAGATCGACCCGCGCGAGGCCGACTGGTCGACCATGGGCTTGCTGCGCGAGCTGGGCTTCAACCGCGTCAGCATCGGCGTGCAGGATTTCGACCCGCAGGTGCAGCGCGCGGTCAACCGCCTGCAAAGCCTGGAGGAAACCCGCGCCATCATCGAGGCCGCGCGCACCCTGCAGTACCGCTCGGTGAACCTGGACCTGATTTATGGCCTGCCGCGCCAGAGCGTGGAGAGCTTTGCGCGCACCGTGGACGAGGTGATCCAGCTGCAGCCCGATCGCCTGTCGGTGTTCAATTACGCGCACCTGCCCGAACGCTTCATGCCCCAGCGGCGCATCGACCATGTCGAACTGCCGCCGCCCGGGGTGAAACTGCAAATGCTGCAGCGCACCATCGAACAGCTCACCGACGCGGGTTACCGCTACATCGGCATGGACCATTTCGCCCTGCCCGACGACGACCTGGCCATCGCCCAGGAGGAAGGCGTGCTACAGCGCAACTTCCAGGGCTACACCACCCATGGCCACTGCGACCTGATTGGCCTGGGCGTGTCGGCCATCAGCCAGGTGGGCGAGCTGTACAGCCAGAACAGCAGCGATCTCAACGAATACCAGGCCGCCCTGGCGGACGCTCGGCTGGCCACTGCCCGGGGCTTGAGTTGCGACGCCGACGACCGCCTGCGGCGGGCGGTGATCCAGCAGCTTATCTGCCATTTTGCGCTGGGGTTCGCGGACATCGAGCAGCGCTTCAACGTCGATTTTCGCGGCTACTTCGCCGATATCTGGCCGCAACTGCAGGGCATGGCGGCGGATGGGCTGATCGAGCTGAACGACACCGGCATCACCGTGCGCCCGGTGGGCCGCCTGCTGGTGCGTTCGCTGTGCATGCTGTTCGACGCGCACCTGGAACTGCAGAACCGCCAGCGCTTTTCCCGTGTCATTTGAAAGCACGGGCCTACTTCGCCGCCAGCGCCCCGGCCTTGATCACCTGCTCGGGCGACAGGTGCTGGTCCTTCATGGCCTGGCCCAGGCTATTGGTGGCCACCAGCAACGCCGCGTTGATGGCGTTGATCGCACTTTGCAGTGCGGCCATGCGCGCCTGGCGTTGCTGTGCGGGCATGTCCTTGTCCTTCGCCAGGGCCTGCATCTCGGCCATTTTCTCGGCCAGCTGCTTTTTCAATTCACGGATCATTTTCAGCGTTTGCTGAATGGTTGGCGGCAATCCGCTTTCTTCTATGTCCTTATTGTTACTTTGGCTCGCCGCCTTGCCCACGCCCACCGCGGACAGGGTGACAGACACCGCCGGCGTGCTTGCAGGCTCGGTGCCATCATTGCTGGCCGCGGCCTGCGGATTACTGTCATGAATCTGCCATTGAGCGGTGGTCGGCGTGTTGCGGGGGTCGAAAGTCAGCATCGCAAGGCTCCATGCGGATGGCGTGATGACATTTGTATCGACATTGAAATAAATAACTTTAGGCGCTTTCCATGACTAAACCTCGGCTGGTCTCATACGTTTCAAAAGCGTACCCTTACAGTCATTGTGTGTTTTTCCAAAGGATTTGAACTGATGTCCGAGCCAGTAAAAGTACGTACTGTCACTCAGGCCCACTGCAAGGATTGCAGCCTGGCACCCCTGTGCCTGCCCCTGTCGTTGAACCTGGAAGACATGGACGCCCTGGACGAGATCGTCAAGCGTGGCCGCCCGCTGAAGAAGGGTGAATTCCTGTTTCGCCAGGGCGACCGCTTCGGCTCCGTTTACGCCGTGCGCTCCGGCGCCTTGAAAACTTTCAGCCTCAGCGATGGTGGTGAAGAGCAGATCACCGGCTTCCACTTGCCCAGCGAGCTGGTGGGCCTGTCAGGCATGGACGCGGAAGCCTACCCGGTGACCGCCCAGGCCCAGGAAACCACTTCGGTGTGTGAAATACCCTTCGAACGCCTGGACGAACTAAGCGTGCAATTGCCGCAGCTGCGCCGCCAGCTGATGCGCGTCATGAGCCGGGAGATCCGCGACGACCAACAGATGATGTTGCTGCTGTCGAAGAAATCCGCCGACGAACGGATCGCCACCTTCCTGGTCAACCTGTCGGCACGTTTCCGCGCGCGTGGCTTCTCGGCCAATCAATTTCGCCTGAGCATGTCGCGCAATGAAATCGGCAACTACCTGGGGCTGGCGGTGGAGACGGTGTCGCGGGTGTTCACGCGCTTCCAGCAAAGCGAGCTGATTGCCGCCGAAGGCAAGGAAATTCATATTCTGGACCCTATCCAGCTGTGTGCCCTGGCCGGCGGCACCCTGGAAGCCTGATTTCGACCTGACCGATCGAACAGGTATACTGGCGGGCATATTTTGCCTGCCAGGACCTTCCCACGATGGTTATCGATACCTTCAGCTTCAAATCCCTGATCCGCCCCGTCGTGGACTTCCCCAAGCCCGGTGTCATCTTCCGCGACATCACCCCACTGTTCCAGTCGCCCAAGGCGCTGCGCATGGTGATCGACAGCTTCGTGCACCGCTACATCGATGCCGAGTTCACCCACATCGGCGCCATGGACGCACGCGGTTTCCTGATCGGCTCAATCGTCGCCCACGAGCTGAACAAGCCGCTGATCCTGTTCCGCAAGCAGGGCAAGCTGCCGGCCGACGTGCTGGCCGAAGGCTACAAGACCGAATACGGCGAAGCGTTCCTGGAAGTGCACGCCGACAGCCTGTGCGAAGGCGACTCGGTGATTCTGTTCGACGACCTGATCGCCACCGGCGGTACCCTGATCGCGGCCGCGAACCTGGTACGCCGCATGGGCGCACGCGTGCATGAAGCCAGCGCGATCATCGACCTGCCGGAGCTGCTGGGTTCCCAGCGCCTGGAAGACATGGGTATTCCGACGTTCTGCCTGACCAACTTTGCGTTGACCGACATGTAATCAAAGACGCGGCCTGCGGCCCCGGGGACGCGGTGTGGAGCAGCCGCCGCCCCGCGGGGCGGGGGGCGGGCGGTGGGTGGGGGGGGCGCGGCCCCGCCCCCCCCCGCCCGCGTCCCCCGCACCGCCAATTCAAAGACTGATCGGCTTGCGCCCTGCAAACGAATGCGCCAGCGTCCCGCCGTCGACCATCTCCAGCTCGCCACCCAACGGCACGCCGTGGGCAATGCGCGAGGCCACCAGGCCCTTGCTGGCCAGCAGCTGGGCGATGTAATGCGCCGTGGCTTCACCTTCCACCGTAGGGTTGGTGGCCAGGATCACCTCGGTGAAGGTGCCCTGTTCTTCGATGCGCGCCATCAGTTGCGGGATGCCGATGGCCTCCGGGCCCAGGCCGTCCAGCGGTGACAAGTGGCCCTTGAGCACGAAGTAGCGCCCGCGGTAGCCAGTCTGTTCTACCGCATACACATCCACCGGGCCTTCCACCACGCACAGCAGGGTATCGTCACGGCGGTGGTCAGCGCATTGCGGGCACAGGTCCTGCTCGGTCAACGTGCGGCACAGGCGGCAGTGGCCCACGCCTTCCATGGCCTGGCTCAGGGCCTGGGCCAGCCGGGTGCCACCGCTGCGATCGCGCTCCAGCAGTTGCAGCGCCATGCGCTGGGCGGATTTCTGACCCACGCCTGGCAAGGTGCGCAGGGCGTCGATCAGTTGGCGAATCAGTGGGCTGAAGCTCATGGAGGTAAACGCCTGACAAAAACAACGAGACGCGGTTTATACCCGCGCCTCCGGGTGGCGTCAAATGCTCACGCCTCTGACACTTTGACCACCAGCTTGCCAAAGTTGCGCCCCTGCAGCAGGCCGATGAATGCCTCGGGGGCATTCTCCAGGCCTTCCACCACGTCCTCGCGGAAGCGCACCTTGCCCTCACGCACCCAGGGCAGCATGGCGGCGGTGAATTCAGCCTGGCGGTCGCCGAAATCGTCGAAGACGATAAAGCCCTGCATGCGGATGCGCTTGGTCAGCAGCAGCCGTGGCAACAGCGACAGGCGGTCAGGGCCAGCCGGCAGTTCGGTGGCGTTGTATTGGGCGATCAGGCCACACACCGGAATGCGCGCGCAGGGGTTGAGCAGCGGCATTACCGCATCGAACACCGCGCCACCGACGTTCTCGAAATAGATATCGATGCCCTTGTCACAGGCCTTGGCCAGGTCCTGGGCGAAGGTCGGCGACTTGTGGTCCAGACAGGCATCGAAGCCCAGTTCGTCCACCACGTAGCGGCATTTGTCGGCACCGCCGGCCACACCCACCACTTTCAAGCCCTTGAGCTTGGCCACCTGCCCCACCACCGAACCCACGGCGCCGGACGCTGCGGCCACCACCAGGGTTTCGCCGGCCTTGGGCTGGCCGATGTGCATCAGGCCCATGTAGGCCGTCATGCCCGGCATGCCCAATACACCCAGCGCCAGTGACGGGTTGGGGATGCCCGCAGGCAGCACGATGAGGTCGTCACCGTTGGAAATGCTGTGGCTTTGCCAGCCGGTCATGCCCACCACCTGGTCGCCGACCTGGTATTTGGGGTGGCGCGACTGCTCGACCACGCTCACTGCGCCACCGGTCATCACCTCGTCGATCTGCACGGGCGCGGCGTAGGACGGCGCATCACTCATGCGCCCACGCATGTACGGGTCCAGGGACAAGTAGAGGGTTCGCAACAGCACCTGGCCGTCTTCAAGGGCCGGCAGCGCCACGCGCTCCAGGCGGAAGTTCTCGGGGGTGGGTGCGCCCTTGGGGCGTGATACCAGCACGATGCGCTGGTTGAGGGTGAGGTCCTGGGACATCGAGGGCTCCTTGATAGAGGGCAATACAGAAGCAGACCCTATCACGCCCCACGACGTTCCCCGTAGCAACACCTGTCTTGTGGGAGCTGGCTTGCCAGCGTGCTTTTATGGCCCCAACAGCTCGCTGGCAAGCCAGCTCCCACAGGCCGCGTCCCTCTGACGGGTAGCCGGCTTCAGAAACGACAATGCCAGGCAGGTGCCTGGCATTGGGGTGCAGCGCAAGGTGCCTTAGAACGGCATCTTGAAGCCTGGTGGCAGTTGCATGCCAGCGGTCATGCCGCCCATTTTTTCCTGGCTGTTGGCTTCGATCTTGCGAACGGCGTCGTTGACGGCGGCCGCGATCAGGTCTTCCAGCACTTCCTTGTCTTCCTGCATCAGGCTGTCATCCAGGCTGATGCGCTTGACGTCGTGACGACCTGTCATCACCACGCTCACCAGGCCGGCGCCGGATTGACCGGTCACTTCGGCGTTGGCCAGTTCTTCCTGCATCTTGGCCATTTTTTCCTGCATCTGCTGTGCCTGCTTCATCAGGCCGGCCATGCCACCTTTCATCATGGGGATCACCTCATCGGTTGTTTGGTTTGCCACGCAGCGCCTCGCAAGGGGGCGCTGCGCGTGGTTAACGGGTTATTGGCTTTGGCTGACCAAAGCGTCGACAGGTTCAATAGTATCCTCACGCACCACCGCGCCGAACTGCCGAATCATCTGCTGGATGAACGGATCGTTGTGGATGGACGCCTCGGCCTCGCCCTGGCGCTCGGTGCGGCGGCGCGACGCCGCCTGGGCCGGGGTTTCCTGCTCGGGGCGGATCAGCTCGATGGTCACCGTCAGGGTGCGGCCATGGTACTGGTTCAGCGCATCGTTCAGGCGGCGCTGCTGGGTGGCGTTGAACAGCGCGCTCTGGCCTGGGTCGAGGTGCAGCAGCCAGTGGTCGCCGTCCACGGCAATCAGCGTGCAGTTGGCCGCGATGCTGCCGGTCATGCCCGAAATAGGCAGCTTGGGGAACAGTTCCAGCCATTGCAGCGCCAGGCCGGTGGCTGGCTGGGCCGCTGGCAGCGGCTCGGGGGCGGCCGCAGGCTCCGGCGCAGTTTCGCTGGCCAGTTCGTCCAGGTAGCTGTAGCCGCCGGCGTCCAGGTCGGGCTCGTAATAGTCTTCGTCCAGCGGCGGCTCGTCGTCCCGGTCCATGCCAGCGGGCACGTACTCGATGGGCGCAGCGTCCACCTCCGGGGCAGGCGGCACCACACTGGCAGGCACGGGGGTAGGCATGGGCGTGAGCGCTGGCTGTTCGGCGACCACATCCAGCAGCGGCTCTTCCACCGGCACGGGCAGCGGGTCGGGCTCAAGCTGCGCCGCAGGCGGCGGCTCGATGGGCGCAGGCTCGTTCCACGGCAGGTCGACTTCGACGACCGCGGGGGCCGGCGCAGGCTCGGCTTCAGGCTGGGGCGCAGGCGCGGCCACGGCCGGTGACGGCTGTGGCGCAGCAACAGGGGCCGGCGCAGGTGCAGGGGCGGCGATGGCCGCCACGGTGGGCGCGGCAGCCGGGGCTTGCGGGGACTCAGCCGTGGCTTGGCTGGTCCCCACCGGCTTTAGCACCGGCCTTGGCGCGTCGCCGGTATCCGCCGGGCGGAAGGCCAGCATGCGCAGCAGGACCATTTCGAAGCCGCTGCGAGGGTCCGGCGCCAAGGGCAGGTCGCGACGGCCGATTAAGCCCATCTGGTAATAGAATTGCACGTCCTCGGCCGGCAGCGCCTGGGCTACCGCCAGCACACGGTCGCGGTCGCCGTGGCCGTTGTCCACCGCTTCCGGCAGTGCCTGGGCCACTGCCACGCGGTGCAGCACGTTGAGCATTTCCGCCAGCACACCGTTCCAGTCCGGGCCTTGCTCGGCCAGGTGGCGCACGGCTTCCAGCAGCGCGCGGGCGTCGCCTTCCAACAGCGCCTGCAGCACGCCGTATACCTGGCCGTGGTCGAGGGTGCCGAGCATGGCGCGCACATCGGCGGCCAGCACCTTGCCTTCACCGAAGGCAATGGCCTGGTCGGTGAGGCTCATGGCATCGCGCATGGAGCCGTCGGCGGCGCGGCCCAGCAGCCACAGGGCGTCGTCCTCGAACGGCACGTTCTCGGCGCCCAGCACGTGGCTGAGGTGCTCGACCACGCGCTCGGGGGTCATGTTCTTCAGCGAGAACTGCAGGCAGCGCGACAGGATGGTGGCGGGCAGCTTCTGCGGGTCGGTGGTGGCGAGGATGAACTTGACGTAGGGCGGCGGCTCTTCCAGTGTCTTCAGCAAGGCGTTGAAGGAATGGCTGGAAAGCATGTGCACTTCGTCGATCAGGTAGACCTTGAAGCGCCCGCGGCTCGGCGCGTACTGCACGTTGTCGAGCAGTTCGCGGGTGTCCTCGACCTTGGTGCGGCTGGCGGCGTCGATCTCGATCAGGTCGACGAAACGGCCTTCATCGATTTCGCGGCACACCGAGCATTCGCCGCAGGGCGTCGAGGTGATGCCCGTCTCGCAGTTCACGCACTTGGCAATGATACGGGCGATGGTGGTCTTGCCCACGCCGCGGGTACCCGTGAACAGATAGGCGTGGTGCAGGCGCTGGTTGTCCAGCGCATTGATCAGAGCCTTGAGCACATGGGTCTGGCCAACCATTTCGCGGAAGGAGCGCGGACGCCATTTACGTGCAAGAACCTGATAACTCATCGAAAACCGTCGCAACTAGAATGCCAAAGACCGCTAATCGTAGCGGAGCAGGGGCAAAAATGCATCCAATGCTTGCCGATGTTGCGTCACAGGGCATGACGGCCGGCCGATAGTGACTAAGCTGATGGCTTGTACGCGTTTTTACGGCATGGAGACGCCGATGCGCCTGACCTTGACCGCGCTGCTGCTGATTGCCGGCCAATGCCTGGGGGCCCCTGCACCGCTGCGCTTTTCCATCTCCGACAGCTGGACGATGCCGCTGGTGCAGGTACGCAGTGGCGCACCCACCCAGGGCATCCTGTACGACATGATGCAAAGCCTGGCCCGCCAGGTGGGCGCGCCTGCCGAATTCCACGTGCTCGCCCGCCTGCGGCTGCAAGCGGCCATGGAGCGCGGCGACGTGGATGTGCGCTGCTACGCGGCCCAGTCCTGGCTGCCCGGGCTTTCGGGCGACTATATATGGAGCCTGCCGCTGGTTACCCAGCGTGACTACCTGGTGGCCCGGGCCGGCGACGCGCAACCCGTGGACCTGGGCAGCCTGCCGGCACAACCCATCGGCACTGTGCTGGGCTACACCTACGACGCCCTGCAAGGGCACTTCGCCAACGGCCGGCTTTCCCGTGACGACGCGCGCAGCCAGGACCAGGTGCTGCAGAAGCTGCAGGCCGGGCGCTACCGCTACGCTGTGAGCAACAAACTCTCGCTGGACTGGTTCAACCGCCAGCTGCCAGCCGCCCAGCAGTTGCGCCCGGTGGCCTTCGTCGAGGAACAGGCGCTGGGCTGCTACGTGCGCAATGACCCCGCAGTGCCGGTGCAAAGGATTCTGCGCACCTTGCTGCGCATGAAGATGTCAGGCGAGATAGACCAACTGGTGGAACATTACACAG
This sequence comes from Pseudomonas sp. JC1203, assembly GCF_056175065.1. Lineage (NCBI taxonomy): Bacteria > Pseudomonadati > Pseudomonadota > Gammaproteobacteria > Pseudomonadales > Pseudomonadaceae > Pseudomonas > Pseudomonas sp. JC1203. The sequence continues at coordinate 7,807 of NZ_JBWCAM010000023.1, read as the reverse complement.
GCACCCCCACCCCGTAGCAGCTGCCGCCGGCTGCTACATCCGGTGGGAGCTGGCTTGCCAGCGAGCTGTTGGGGCCATAAGCGCTCGCTGGCAAGCCAGCTCCCACAAGACAGTTGCTGCTACGGGCGTGCGGCGTGCTTTCCGACCAGGGAGCCTGCCAGCAGCGCCTCGGTGCTGTGGCTGAAACCGCCGTCATCGGTGCCCAGCAGCCGGTTGTAGAGTAACCGGCTGAGCACCGACTGCGGCAGGTTGAAGTTGCGCCGGAACGGCGTGACGATCCATTCGTTGGCGGTGGTCTTCTCCATCAGCCGCTCGAAACTGCCCACCACCGTCTTCGCCGCATGGTCGCGGCTCACCCCACCGCGCTGGTAGAACGCCGCTGCATCACGCGCGGCGCGGTACAGCACATTGCACACCTGGGCCACGGTGAAGGTTTGCAACGCGGTGACGATCATCGCCCGGGTCTTGTCGCCCGCGCGGTAGCCCAGCCGGTATTCCTCCAGGGCCATTTCCAGGAACGCCAGGCACTCCAGCAGTGCCAGTTCGTCACAGCACGCGCGCAGTTCCTGCGCACCCTGCAGCAGGAAGTCAGGGTGCAGCACCACCTGCTCCAGCCGGTCATACAGCGCCGGCCCGGCAAGGCCGAGCACCGTGGGCAACCATCGCACCTCGTTGAAGTGCACGCGAGCATTCTGCTGGCTGTCCAGCTCGATGGCAGCAGGGTCCGACGTAGGGTCCACGGCAATCACGCCGGCGCGCCACAGCTCGTTGATCAGGTCGCGGTCCATGTCCCGTTGCGGCGTCAGGCGTTCCTGGCGCACCTGGAAATAGGGGCGGATGTGCGAAAGGTCTTCGCTGCCTGCGTACTTCATCAATGCCAGCAGGTACAGGCATTGGCGTGGCGTGAGCGCCGACAACGGCCGCGCCTCGGCCATAGCGTTCTCGAACGCCTGCACGATGCGCAGGCGCTTGGCGATGGCCAGCTGTTCCTGCTCGCTGGCCTGGCAGGCATCGCAGCGGAACGGCCGCCCCTCGGTGCGGGAGATGAAATCGGTACGGGTGGCGAACAGCAGCGGCTCGGCGCAACGCGAGCACTTCATCACCGTGGACCAGGCCCGCGAATGGCGCCGTACCATGGCCGTCAGTTCAGTCTGGCTAATGCCCACGTCGCGGTAGATGCGCGCCACGGTCTCGGCGAATCGCCCGCTGTCGACGTCAAGGCGCCAGTAGCGCAGGCACAGGGCACGGGTGTCGTCATCGGCGTCCAGGTACTCGATGTGCAGGCCTGGGTGTTCGGTCATGGGGCTGGTCTCGCGTGGCTTTTACAGAACACCACTGTAGGCCGTGCCCCGCGTCAGGTAAGCCGGACGGATCCCAAGCAAAAGAGTGAAATTTCCGAAGCCAGTGAAGTGCGCTTCCTACACGCCACCCCGTAGCAGCTGCCGCCAGGCTGCGTCCGGGCATTACACCGGTGGCGGGGCGGCGTTGGGCTCAGTAGCTGCCCACTACGTGCCGCACGCGCTCCAGGGCGTGACGCAGCGCCGCCATCTCTACCGAACCCAACGCCAGGCGGATCGCGTGGGGCACATGCACCGAGGTGGCGAACGCCTCCGCCGTCGACACCGCGACCTGCTCGCGCAACAGCGCCACTGCCACCTGATCGGCGCGCAGCTCTTCGGGCAACGGCAGCCAGATGAAATACGAGGCGGGATGACGCACCAACGGCATGCCCTTCAGCACTTCGCCCGCCAGCGCCTGCCGCGCCCGGGCGTCCTGGCGCTTGTGCACCTCGCATTGGGCTACCGTGCCGTCCTTCAGCCACTGGCAGGCAATGGCGGTCATCACCCCGGGCGTGTTCCAGTGGGTAGCGCGGATCATCCGTTCGATGGCCGCCACCCACGCCAACGGCGCGGCCACGAAGCCCACGCGCAAGCCGGTGGCCACGCTCTTGGAAAAACCCGACACGTAAACGGTGCGCTCCGGCGCGAAGGTGGCCAGCGGCGGCGGCGCGTCTTCCACCAGGAAGGCGTAGGCAGCGTCCTCGATCAGTATCAGGTCATGCCGCCGTGCCAACGCCGCCAGGCGCTCACGCAGCGCTGCGTCCATCACCCACCCCAGCGGGTTCTGCAGGGTGGGCATGCAATACAGCGCCCGCACCCGGCGGCGCTGGCACAACGCATCAAGCGCCTCGAGGTCAGGCCCCTGCCCCTTCGCCGAGATCGCCACCAGCTCTACCCGATGGGCCTCGGCAACGATCTTGAAACCCGGGTAGGTCAAGGCATCCACCGCCACCACGTCACCCGGCTGCAACAACCCCATTACCGACACCGCCAGGCCATGCTGGGCACCCGTGACAATCAGCACCTGCTCGGCACTGGCCTCAAGCCCCTGGGCCTGCAGGTAACCCGCCACCGCCGCGCGCTCCAGCGGCCGGCCAGCGTGCGGCTGGTAGCGCAACAGCGCTTCCAGGTCACCCGCACTGGCCAGGTTGCGCAGCGCAGTGCGCAGCAGGTCGGCTTGCCCTGGCATGCTCGGGTAATTGAAGTTGAGGTCGAGCATGCCGGTAGCCACGGGCGTCTGGTCCACGCCGTGGCCGGCGGGCAACTGGGTGTCGCGTACAAACGTCCCGCGCCCGGTCTCGCCACTGACCAGGCCCATGCTTGCCAGCTCGACGTACACCCGCGTGGCCGTCACCAGCGCCAGACCGTGCTGGGTGGCGAGCTCGCGATGGGTGGGCAGGCGTGTGCCGGGCAGCAGCCGGCCGGCGTGGATGTCGGCAGCGAAAGTGTCCACCAGCTGTTTGTAACGGGCGCGAGCCATCGGCAAGTGTATCCATGACAATCATTTGATTGTGCTGATTCTCACCCCTAGGATTGATTGCTTGCAACCCTCACTCACACCAGGAATCGCCATGGAACGCACCTGCGCCACCGCCCCCCAAGCCACGCCCTCCAGCGGTTGGCTCAACGGTTTTCTCGGCGTGCTGATTTTCAGCGGCTCACTGCCGGCCACGCGCCTGGCGGTGCTGGATTTCGACCCGGTATTCCTCACCGTCGCCCGTGCCACCCTCGCGGGGCTGCTGGCCTTGTGCGTGTTGCTGCTGTTCAAGGAGCGCCGCCCTGCCCGGGCGCAACTGTTCTCGTTGAGCGTCGTGGCGCTGGGCGTGGTGGTGGGCTTCCCGCTGCTAACTGCGCTGGCCCTGCGCCATGTCACCTCTGCCCACTCCATCGTCTTCCTCGGCCTGCTGCCCATGGCCACGGCGATCTTCGGCGTGCTGCGCGGCGGCGAACGCCCGCGCCCGGCGTTCTGGCTGTTCTCGGTGATCGGTGCGCTGCTGGTGGTTGGCTACGCCATGGCCCAGGGCGTGTCTGCGGCCCCCGTGGGGGACATCCTCATGCTGTGCGCCGTGGTGGTCTGCGGCCTGGGCTACGCGGAAGGCGCCACCCTGTCGCGCAGCCTCGGCGGTTGGCAGGTCATCTCCTGGGCGCTGGTGCTGGCCTTGCCGTTCATGGCCGTGGCCACGTTGCTGCTGATGCCGCCCAGCTTCGCCAACGTTCACCTGGCCGGCTGGCTGAGCCTGGGCTATGTGGCGCTGTTCAGTATGTTCATCGGTTTCGTGTTCTGGTACCGCGGGCTGGCCCAAGGCGGGATTGCAGCGGTAGGCCAATTGCAATTGCTGCAGCCGTTCTTCGGCTTGGCGCTGGCAGCCACCGTGCTGGGAGAGCAAGTGAGCTGGGGCATGCTGGGAGTGACGGTGGGGGTGATTGCCTGTGTGGCAGGGGTGCGGCGGTTCGGGCGGTGACGTAATGCGTCGGCCATTCAAAACCCTTTCCAATAATCCATGAAGCCATCCTTGCCCAGCAACCAGGTGCTCTGCAGTTCCCGATTCACCGCGGCCACCTTCTCCGCCACCGCGCTCCACGGCTGGCGCAGCAGCACCCAACACTTGCTTTGCGGGCAGTAGATGGAAGACCGATACCCCCATTGTTCCATCAGCAGGTTCATGCTCTTGTTGGTGTGAAACGCCACATGCACGGGTGGGCGCAGGTAGAACCACTCGCTGTCGCGAGGCACGTTCTCGCACACCACGGTGTGCAGTATCAGGCAGCCGTCGGGCGCCACCAGTTCGTGTACCAGGTCCAGGTCGCGGCGGGTCAGCACGTGTTCGAACATGGCCGAGTTGATCACCGTCTTGTAGCTGCGGGGCACCGGCTCATCCACGTAGCAGTCCAGGTCCGGCGCTTTCACGTAGGGGTCAAAGATGGGCAGGCTGGTGTGGAAATAGCGGGCCATCAAGCGGCTGAGGCTGCCGTAGCCAGCGGCGTAGTCGAGCATGCCGTCTGCAGCGATCAGGCCGTGCGCGCGCAGCAGTGCCAGCATCATCGCCTGCTCGGCATAGGGCGGCTGGTTGATGGGGCTGGCGGGGTCTTCGTTATAGTGGTGGAACTGCTCGTTGAGCTGCGCCCACTGGCGATGCGGCAAGCGCGAATGTGTCTCGGAAAACACAAAACCGCAATGATCGCAGCGGCGGTAGGCCACATCGCCGATATCGCGCATGAAAGTATCAAACGGTGCTTCGGTATAGCGCTTACTGAAATAGTAAGCGCTGGGACGGCTGCAGATCATGCAATCCATGGTTCCATTCTTCCTTGGCACCGGGGAGGTGGGCAGGAAGAATGTATCACTGCAGTTACACTTTGACGATCAACATCGGGCCAGGACGGCTCTGGCGCTCAATTGCCCATGGATTATGGTCGGGCATACCTGGACCGCATCTCGCTTGACACTCCCGTGCCGCACCAAGCAGTGTAGGCAAGCACCACCTTGAAACCTCCTCGACAGCCAAGGATGCTTATGTCGCCGGTATTGGATTATGCCGCTCTGCTCGCCATCGCTGAAAAGACGTCCGCTATTACCACCCCTTGCGCCTGCACTGCCAAACCCCTGGTTGGCTGGGAAGGCTGGCCCGTGACCCTGCGCGAAACCCAACTCACGCAGGTCGGCAGCCTGGCCCAGTTCGACGAAGACGAAGCCACGCTGGACGAATACCACCCCGCCGGTACCAGCTACTGGTCAGCACACGCGCCTATCGCGCCGCTGTACTACCCCTACAACCAGTGCGGGGTATGGCAGTGCATCGAATGCGGCCGAGGCTACCTGCGCTACAACGACGATGGCGCCTACCACTCCGAAAGCCGCATCCGGCTGCTCGACGCCGCGCTGTTGGTGAACGCGGCACACCCAACCGGCGGGCGCTGAAGCGCTACGCGTACCAGCGGCTCAACGGCACCGGCTGCCCGCCCAACACTGACTGCACGGTGGTGAACATGTCGATCATGCGCAACAGGTAAGTGTGCTGCTCGTGCAGGGTCGCCAACCCCTGCCGGGCGATGGCCTGACGCTGGTCCTCATGCGCCAGGTAATAGGCGCTGATCTCCAGCAGGTCCTGGGTATCGCGGAAAATGACCAGGTCCTTGCCGTTGGTAAACAGCTTGCCCAGGTCGTGCTTGTCGTTGGTCAGCAGGAAGCCGCCGCAACTCAGCACATCGAAAATGCGCATCGGCAGCCCGTACTCGACGAACGAGCGGCTGAGATTGAGGTTGATCTTCGACTGCCGGAAAATCTTCGGCATGGTCTCGAAATGGTCGGCATGCCCGGCGTAGCTCTGTATCTGCCCTTCCCACTCGTTGTTACCATACACCCGCAGGTCGAAACGCTGCTCGACCTGGCGAACCAGGTCGATTCGCTGCAGCCAGGAATGTTCGCGGGCCAGCAGGTAAGCCAACTTTTCTGCAGGGCTGAGGAAGTGCTCGCCGGCAAGGGCATAGCCAGACTCCCGAATGATGTCGGCGATCAGCGCCTCATCGATCTGCTCGGCCAAGGTGAATAGCTCACTGGGTTGATCAAGCGACTGGATCAACTGCGCACAGCGGGCGGCGGTTTTAGCCGACAACTTGGGCTGGATGTGCGAAGCGTATTCGGTCCTGGTCAGGTTGGCGACGAAACTGATGTCATTCGCCAGGCCGGCATCTTCTTCACGCAGGTGAACCTGCTCGATACGCGCCGGGTTGGCCGCCACCGGCAAATGGTAAATCTGCCGCACACCCCGCGCGCGCAAACGCTGGGCGATCGCCGCGTCGTAGGCGAAGGTAAAACTGTGCGAATGGTTGACGGCGCCATCGTAGACCGGATAGCACGGCGTATCGATGACCCACGCCAGGTAGGTCACTTTCAGCAGCTCGCAGACTTCCGAGATGTACCGGTTGAAGTTGATGGTCAGCACGTAGTCCGGCCGAACGTTCATCAACCCCATCACGTTCTCTTCGTTCAGGGGCATGCAGGTAACGCGAAAGCCGAGGGTGCGCAGCGCGTCCGCGCAATCCCCGGACACTACCGGGGCCTCGAAAACCACGACCAGCGCTGCAGAAGGGTCGGTCGATTGGGGGTGTTCTGTGGCCACGGCAACGTCTCTGTAAGTGAATGGGAAAGCCTACCATAGCAAGCCTGTATGCCCCAGACGCAGCCTGGCGGCAGCTTGTGGGAGCTGGCTTGCCAGCGAGCTGTTGGGGCCATAAAAGCTCGCTGGCAAGCCAGCTCTCACAAGACAGTTGCTGCTACACGCAGTCACAACCGGAAGTTGGTTTACAGTTACTCCAGCAGCCCAACCTGAAACGGACCTCCCATGCTCAAACGGACCCTGGCCCTTCTCGCCGCCCTCGCAACAACCAGCGCCCACGCCACCACACTCTGCACCCTGGTCACTGACGCGCACACCTCAGCTGTTCTCCAGCAAACCGGCGACTGCACCACCCGCGTAACCCCGGCCTCCACCTTCAAGCTCGCCATCAGCCTGATGGGCTTCGACGCCGGCTACCTGCATGACGACCACACCCCAGTGCTCAACTACCAGGCCGGCGACCCCGACTGGGGCGGCGCCAATTGGCTGCAACCTACCGACCCGGCTCGCTGGATCAAATACTCCGTGGTCTGGTACTCCCAGCGCATTACCCACGCGTTGGGTGCTGCCAAGGTCGGCCATTACGCTCGCGCATTTCGCTACGGCAACACCGACCTGGCTGGCGACCCGGGCAAGGGCAACGGGATGGACCGCGCGTGGATCGGCTCGTCGCTGAAAATCTCTCCGGTGGAGCAGGCGGCTTTCCTACAGCGGCTGGTGAACCGCACGCTGCCGGTCAGCCGCTATGCCATGGACATGACAGCCCGCCTGGCGTTAATTGATGAGCGACCCAATGGCTGGGAAATACATGGCAAAACGGGCATGGCGTATCCACGCGATGCCAATGGCATGAGTGATGAGGCGCATGGGTATGGATGGTTTGTGGGCTGGGGGGTGAAGGCTGGGCGGACGTTGGTGTTTGTACGGTTGGTACAGGATGAGGTGGCCGGCGGTGTTTCGGCAGGATTGCGGGCGCGGGGGGAGCTTTTACATGAATGGCCTGGAATGGTGGGAGAAGACGGAGCTCCGCGCCCCTGAAAATGCCCCCGTAGCAGCTGCCGCAGGCGGCGTCCCTGGCGGCTTGCGGGGCGCCCGGTTGGTGCGTTGGGGCTTCGGACGCGGCCTGTGGCCGCTGCTACGGGGGATTCTTGGGTGCCACAAAGACAAAACCCCCACCTGCTTTCGCAGATGGGGGTTTCGGAATTTAATCTTGACGATGACCTACTCTCACATGGGGAAACCCCACACTACCATCGGCGATGCATCGTTTCACTACTGAGTTCGGGATGGGATCAGGTGGTTCCAATGCTCTATGGTCGTCAAGAAATTCTGTAGCCAGGATGCCCTTTG
>NZ_JBWCAM010000022.1:0-130374 GCF_056175065.1 Pseudomonas sp. JC1203 | reverse complement strand
TGCCACCTCATGAACACTGCCCGCAGACAGACATTCCTCAATCAGTGATTGTTTGAGCGATCGGTCGTACTTCGTCATTGAACACCCTCCGGCGAGGTCAGGTGTCCAACATTCGGGGGTCAGTTCAACGCCGGGTCACTTTTTGACAAACGCCCGGTGTGCCGGCCCAGTCAAAAAGTAACCAAAAAAGGCTTGCCCCTGCTTGGTCCCTACGCTTCGCTGCGGGTCCCCTCCCTCCGGCGTCGCCCAAGCGGCCGACGGCCCGGAATAGAAGCGCCTCCGGTTCCGTCTTCCCCGGCTACGCCAGGGACCGCTCGACCAACGCCTCCAGTCGGCCCTGGCGCTTTATGGGGCACACAATCAAGATCAAAGGCCGCACAGGATCAAGGTCAAAGGCAGTCCGCGGCGTTTTTAGGGGCATAAAAAAGGGCCCCGAAGGGCCCTTTTTTGCTATCGGCTAATTACACGCCGGAAGCTTTTGCTGCAGCTACGTCCTTGATGGACAGCTTGATACGGCCGCGGTTGTCCACGTCCAGCACCAGTACTTCAACTTCCTGACCTTCTTTCAGAATGTCGGTCACTTTCTCTACGCGAGCGTCGCTCAGCATCGAGATGTGAACCAGACCGTCCTTGCCAGGCAGGATGTTGACGAAGGCGCCGAAGTCGACGATACGCTCGACCTTGCCCACGTAGATCTTGCCGATCTCGGCCTCGGCAGTGATCGACAGCACGCGCTGCTTGGCAGCCTCGGCCGCGTCCTTGGTTTCGCCGAAGATCTTGATCGAACCGTCGTCTTCGATGTCGATCGAAGCCTTGGTTTCTTCGCAGATGGCGCGGATGGTGGCGCCGCCTTTACCGATGACGTCACGGATCTTGTCGGTGTCGATCTTCATGGCGATCATGGTAGGCGCGTTTTCCGACAGTTCGGTACGCGACTGGCCAATGATCTGGTTCATCTGGCCGAGGATGTTCAGGCGCGCTTCCAGGGCCTGGCCCAGGGCGATTTCCATGATCTCTTCGGTGATGCCGTTGATCTTGATGTCCATCTGCAGGGCAGTAACGCCCTTGGCAGTACCGGCCACCTTGAAGTCCATGTCGCCCAGGTGGTCTTCGTCACCCAGGATGTCGGTCAGGATAGCGAACTTCTCGCCTTCCTTGACCAGGCCCATGGCGATACCGGCAACCGGTGCCTTCATCGGTACACCGGCGTCCATCAGGGCCAGGGATGCACCGCACACCGAAGCCATGGAGCTGGAACCGTTGGATTCGGTGATTTCCGAAACAACGCGGATGGTGTACGGGAACACGTCAGCGGCAGGCAGCATGGCCTGGACCGAACGACGGGCCAGACGGCCGTGGCCGATTTCGCGACGGCCAGCACCGCCCATGCGACCACACTCGCCTACCGAGAACGGAGGGAAGTTGTAGTGCAGCATGAAGGGGTCTTTCTTCTCGCCTTCCAGGGTGTCCAGCAGCTGTGCGTCACGGGCAGTACCCAGGGTCGCAACGACCAGGGCCTGGGTTTCGCCACGGGTGAACAGGGCCGAACCGTGGGTCTTCGGCAGCACGCCGACTTCGATGTTCAGCGGGCGCACGGTCTTGGTGTCGCGGCCGTCGATACGTGGCTTGCCGTTGACGATGTTTTCGCGAACGGTGCGGTATTCGATTTCGCCGAATGCAGCTTTGACGTCGCTGGCAGAAGGCTGGCCTTCTTCACCGGACAGCTTGGCAACGACCTGGTCCTTCAGCTCGCCCAGGCGAGCGTAGCGGTCGGCCTTGACGGTGATGGTGTAGGCGTCGGAGATCGCAGCGCCGAACTCGGCACGGATAGCGCCCAGCAGTTCGGTGGCTTCGGCTTGCGGCGCCCAGGCCCAGGTAGGCTTGGCAGCTTCGGCGGCCAGCTCTTTGACAGCCTTGATGACGGCCTGGAATTCGTCGTGGGCGAACAGCACGGCACCCAGCATCTGGTCTTCGGTCAGCTCTTTGGCTTCCGATTCAACCATCAGCACGGCGTCGGAAGTACCGGCCACGACCATGTCCAGGCTCGAGGCAGCCAGTTGCTCGTAGGTTGGGTTCAGCAGGTAGCCGGTGCTTTCGTGGAAAGCAACGCGCGCGGCGCCGATCGGGCCTTCGAAAGGAATACCGGAGATGGCCAGGGCTGCCGAGGTACCGATCATCGCAGCGATGTCCGGATCGGTCTTCTTGCTGGTGGACACCACGGTGCAGACCACCTGGACTTCGTTCATGAAGCCTTCAGGGAACAGCGGGCGGATCGGACGGTCGATCAGGCGCGAAGTCAGGGTCTCTTTCTCGGAAGGACGGCCTTCACGCTTGAAGAAACCACCAGGGATCTTGCCGGCGGCGTAGGTCTTTTCCTGGTAGTGCACGGACAGGGGGAAGAAGCCCTTGCCTGGATCAGCTTGCTTGGCGCCTACAACGGTGACCAGCACGGTCACGTCGTTGTCGACGGTGACCAGGACGGCGCCGGAGGCTTGACGGGCAATACGGCCAGTCTCGAGGGTTACGGTCGATTGACCGAACTGGAACTTCTTGATTACCGGGTTCACGGTTTCCTACCTTCTTCAGTTTGCTCTGGGGGAACTGGTTTCTTGCGAAATTCTTGGGCAGCAAGGGGAATCGGCCCTTTGGCAGTCCAGATAAAACTTGAGGCTGGAAGCCTGCCCTGCATCAGCGCCTAGGCACCGATGCACGACAGTCAACCAACCTCATTGATACGCACGGCGTGTTCGTCAGCTCCGGCGCCAGGCGCCGGATTCGACGGAGGCAACACGCCGCGCACACCACAAGCCCGGGCCGCTATTAGCGACGCAGACCCAGACGGCCGATCAGGGCGCTGTAACGAGTGGTGTCTTTGCCCTTCAGGTAGTCCAGCAGCTTACGACGCTGGTTAACCATACGGATCAGGCCACGACGCGAGTGGTGGTCTTTGCCGTTGGCCTTGAAGTGGCCTTGCAGCTTGTTGATGTTGGCAGTCAGCAGTGCAACTTGCACTTCTGGCGAACCGGTGTCGCCAGCGGCTTGCTGGAACTCACCAACGATCTTTGCTTTTTCTTCAACGTTAAGTGCCATGAGGGCATCTCCATTACTAAGGAAAACCGTTTGACCGGCTTTCCAACAGGCCGAGGACAAATCCTCGTATTTAAAAGTGAGGGATAACCGTGCCTGTTAACAGCCACCCTCGTTCGGTCATTCTGACCGAATCAGTCGACGCGGCGCGATGCGCCCGTCTTCGCTCACTTCACCGATACCGATGAAGCGACCGTTGTGATCCTGCACCCGCACCATGCCGAATTTCGGCGCGTCGGGGGCGCGTACCGGTTGTCCGTGCAGCCAGTAGAACGCACTGTGCTCGGAGAACTGCAACAGGGGCCAATCCAGCAGGCCGCTGTCTGAAGGCATCAGGAACTGGTCCACCGCCTCGTTGCCGCCTTCGGCATGCACGCGCTCGAGTTCCTCGAGGGTGACCGTCTGGGCCAACGTGAAGGGGCCAGCATGGGTGCGACGCAGTTCTGCAACGTAGGCGCCACAACCCAATTGCTCACCGATGTCCTCGACCAGGGTACGGATGTAGGTGCCTTTGGAGCACCCTACCGACAGCCGTGCACGAGTGTCATCGAAGGCAAGCAATTCCAGCCGGTCAATAGTAACAGAACGCGGTTCACGCTCCACTACTTCCCCTGCACGTGCCAGCTTGTAAAGCGGCTGGCCATCACGCTTGAGAGCCGAGTACATCGGCGGTATCTGACTGATTTCACCACGAAATTGTGGCAAAACGGCTTCGATGTCGCCGCGACAAACGGTTACATCTCGAGTGCGCAAAACCTCACCCTCGGCGTCTGCCGTGGTGGTGGTCTGGCCCATCTGCATGACGGTCTCGTAGCCCTTGTCGGAATCGAGCAGGTATTGCGAGAACTTGGTGGCCTCGCCAAAGCACAGCGGCAGCACGCCGGTGGCCAGCGGGTCGAGGCTGCCGGTGTGGCCGGCCTTCTCGGCATTGAGCAGCCAGCGGACCTTCTGCAGGGCGGCGTTGGAGGTGAAGCCCAACGGCTTGTCCAGCAGGATGATACCGCTGACGTTACGACGGATACGCTTGACCTGAGCCACCGCTTACTCCTCGGTGCCTGGTTTGCTGGCGACGTCCTGGTGCTGGCTGTCTTCGGCCACGGCACGCTCGATCAGCGCGGAAAGCTGGGCGCCACGGGTGACGCTTTCGTCGTAGTGGAAATGCAGTTGCGGCACGCTGCGCAGTTTCATTTCCTTGCCCAAGTGCACGCGCAGGAAGCCTGCGGCAGAGTTCAGCACCTTGATGGTCTGCTTGATGTCCTCGGCGCTGTCCTGGCCCATGACGGTGATGAACACCTTGGCATGGCCCACGTCACGGCTGACGTCGACGGCAGTGATGGTCACCAGGCCCACGCGCGGGTCCTTGACCTCGCGGCGGATCAGTTGCGCCAGCTCGCGTTGCATCTGGTCGCCGATGCGCTGGGTACGGCTGTATTCTTTTGCCATGAATTCTTACCTGTAACTGAAGCGGCAAACGCCCGGCCAGGCGAGAGCCGGACCGGGCGTTGCGTTTAGAGTGCCAGGGCAAACCCTGCGCACTCCTCTAGCTCGCGTATTAGAGCGTACGAGCCACTTGGACCTTCTCGAAGACTTCGATCTTGTCGCCGACCTTGACGTCGTTGTAGCTCTTCACGCCGATACCGCATTCCATGCCGGCACGGACTTCCGAGGCGTCGTCCTTGAAGCGACGCAGCGATTCCAGCTCGCCTTCGAAGATAACGATGTCTTCGCGCAGTACACGGATCGGACGGTTCCGGTAAACGGTACCTTCGACGACCATGCAACCAGCGATAGCACCGAACTTCGGCGAACGGAACACGTCACGCACTTCGGCGATACCCAGGATGTTCTCGCGAACGTCGCTGCCGAGCATACCGGTCAGGGCTTTCTTGACGTCTTCAATGATGTCGTAGATCACGTTGTAGTAACGCATATCCAGACCTTCCTGCTCGACGATCTTGCGCGCGCCGGCATCGGCACGCACGTTGAAGCCGAACAGTACTGCATTGGAGGCCAGTGCCAGGTTGGCGTCGGATTCGGTGATACCACCTACGCCGCCACCCACAACGCGCACTTGCACTTCGTCGTTGCCCAGGCCGTTCAGAGCGCCCTGCAAAGCTTCCAGCGAACCACGGACGTCGGATTTGAGGACGATGTTGAGCGTCTTCTTCTCTTCCTGGCCCATGTTCTCGAAGATGTTTTCCAGCTTGCCGGCGTGAGCACGGGCCAGCTTGACTTCGCGGAACTTGCCTTGACGGAACAGAGCCACTTCACGGGCTTTCTTCTCGTCGGCAACCACGCTCATCTCGTCGCCAGCGTCCGGGGTACCGTCCAGGCCCAGGATCTCGACCGGAATGGCCGGACCTGCTTCCTTGATCGGCTTGCCGTTCTCGTCGAGCATGGCACGTACACGGCCGTAGTTCGAACCGACCAGTACCATGTCGCCTTGGCGCAGGGTACCGTCTTGAACCAGCACGGTGGCAACCGGGCCGCGGCCCTTGTCCAGACGCGATTCAACTACCACGCCGCGGCCTGGGGCCGAAGGGGTTGCCTTCAGTTCCAGTACTTCGGCTTGCAGCAGAACGGCTTCCAGCAGCTCGTCGACGCCAGTACCCATCTTCGCCGAGACCGGTACGAATGGAGTGTCACCACCCCACTCTTCCGAGGTCACGCCGTGTACCGACAGCTCGCTGCGGATACGGTCCAGGTCTGCACCCGGCTTGTCGATCTTGTTCACTGCGACAACCAGCGGCACGCCAGCAGCAACAGCGTGCTGTACGGCTTCGATGGTCTGCGGCATCACGCCGTCGTCGGCAGCAACTACCAGGATGACGATGTCGGTGGCCTTGGCACCACGGGCACGCATGGCGGTAAACGCGGCGTGACCAGGGGTGTCGAGGAAGGTCACCATGCCACGGTCGGTTTCAACGTGGTACGCACCGATGTGCTGGGTGATACCGCCGGCTTCGCCAGCAGCTACCTTGGCACGACGGATGTAGTCCAGCAGCGAGGTCTTACCGTGGTCAACGTGGCCCATTACGGTCACGACTGGCGCACGGGAGAACGCTTCACCTTCGAACTTCAGCGATTCGGCCAGGGAGTCTTCCAGGGCGGTGTCGCTGACCAGGGTGACCTTGTGGCCCAGTTCTTCAGCAACCAGCTGGGCAGTTTCCTGGTCCAGTACCTGGTTGATGGTGGCCGGGGTACCCAGCTTGAACATGAACTTGATGACTTCGGCAGCCTTGACCGACATCTGTGCGGCCAGGTCGCCGACAGTGATGGTCTCGCCAATCTGCACGTCACGAATCACAGGACCGGTAGGGTTCTGGAAGCCGTGGGCGTTACGCTTCTTCAGCTTGCCCTTGCCACGACCGCCGCGACGGAAGCCATCGCTTTCCTCGTCGGTGGTGCGTGGAGCGGCACGTGGAGTCGGCGCTTTCTCTTTTTCCTTGACCGAAGCACGATGCGGCGCGTTCTTGCGCTCGCCATCGTTGCGGCGGCTGTCGTCGTTGCGCGGTTTGTCCGGGCGACGCGGCTCGTCTTTCTTGCGGTCGGCAACCGGCGCCGGGGCAACGGCTACATCGGCGGCGGCAGGCGCTTCCACGGCAGGTGCCGGGGCAGCAGCCGACGCAGGTGCGGCAGGACGACGTGCTTCTTCTTCGGCACGTTGACGGGCAGCTTCCTGATCGGCTTTCTGACGCGCAGCGTTTTCGGCTGCACGGCGCTCTTCCAGCTCGCGCTTCTGCTCGGCCTGAATTTCTTCAGGGCTGCGCTGCACGAATACTTTCTTCTTGCGTACTTCTACGCTGATGCTCTTGCTGCCAGCCACACGCAGGGTGCTGGTGGTCTTGCGCTGCAAGGTAATCTTGCGCGGTTCTTCCGCTTTAGCCTTGTGGCTGCTTTTCAAATGAGCCAGCAGAGCCTGCTTCTCATTATCGGTCACAACTTGTCCGGCGTCGGTGTGCGGCAGACCTGCCTCACGCATCTGCTGTAACAGGCGCTCTACCGGTGCGGCGACCTCTGTGGCCAGTTCTTTCACCGTGACTTGCGTCATGCACTTCTCTCCTCAGGCCGCGCCTACTTACTCGAACCAGTGGGCTCGGGCGGCCATGATCAACTTGCCGGCACGATCATCGTCAATGCCGTCGATGTCGAGCAGATCATCAATAGACTGCTCGGCCAGGTCTTCGCGGGTAATTACGCCGCGCACCGCCAGTTCCATCGCCAAATCCTTGTCCATACCCTCAAGCGAGAGCAGGTCTTCGGCCGGATGGGCGTCTGCCAGCTTTTCCTCTGTAGCGATGGCTTTGGTCAACAGGCGATCCTTGGCACGAGCGCGAAGCTCGTTGACGATGTCCTCGTCAAAGCCGTCGATGTTGAGCATTTCTTCCAACGGTACGTAGGCAATCTCTTCCAGGCTGGTGAAACCTTCATCAACCAGCACCTGTGCCAGCTCTTCGTCGACTTCCAGCTCGTCGATGAAGTTGCGCAGGATGTCGCCGGTTTCTGCTTGCTGCTTAGCCTGGATGTCCGATTCGGTCATCACGTTCAGGGTCCAGCCAGTCAGCTGGCTGGCCAAACGTACGTTCTGACCACCACGACCAATGGCCTGAGCCAGATTGTCAGCGCCGACAGCGATGTCCATTGCATGGGCATCCTCGTCGACAATGATCGCCGCCACTTCAGCTGGGGACATCGCGTTGATCACGAACTGCGCGGGGTTGTCATCCCACAGGACGATATCCACACGCTCACCGCCCAATTCACCCGATACCGCCTGGACGCGCGAACCGCGCATACCGATGCAGGCACCTTGTGGGTCGATGCGTTTGTCCTTGGAGCGGACCGCAATCTTGGCGCGCGAACCCGGGTCACGGGACGCAGCCATCACTTCGATCAGGCCTTCGGCAATTTCCGGCACTTCGATGCGGAACAGTTCGATCAGCATTTCTGGCGCTGTACGCGACAGGATCAGCTGCGGACCGCGGTTCTCGGTGCGGATTTCCTTGAGCAGTGCACGCAGGCGCACACCTACCCGGAAAGTTTCGCGAGAAATGATGTCCTCGCGGGCCAGCAGGGCTTCGGCGTTGTTGCCAAGGTCCACGATGACGTTGTCACGGGTAACCTTCTTAACAGTACCGGAGATGATCTCGCCCAGGCGTTCGCGATAGGCGTCAACCACTTGGGCGCGCTCGGCTTCACGAACTTTCTGGACGATCACCTGCTTGGCAGTCTGTGCTGCAATGCGACCGAATTCGATCGACTCGATCTTCTCTTCGATCACGTCGCCGGCAACGGCGCCCGGCTTCTTGGCCTGGGCCTGGTCGACAGCCAGCTCGATCGCCGGGTCGTCCAGGTCTTCATCCTCGACCACTGCCCAGCGACGGAAAGTTTCATAGGCACCGGTGTGGCGGTTGATTTCCACACGCAGGTCCACTTCATCCTCGAAGCGCTTCTTGGTAGCGGTTGCCAGAGCAATCTCCAGCGCTTCGAATATTACGCCGGCCGGTACACCCTTTTCGTTGGATACCGACTCAACAACCAGCAGTACTTCTTTGCTCATCGTACGCCTCGCCTTTCGCAAGCCATCGGATCCGCGGGATCCGCAGTATCTGGCACGTCTCAGTCAAAACTGGGAATAATGTTGGCCTTGTCGATCATATCGATCGGCAGCAGGAATTCATGGTCATCCACCTGCACCACGACGTCCTGCTCCTCCACCCCGCGGAGAAGGCCCTGAAAGTTGCGACGCCCTTCGAAGGGGGAGCGCAGCTTAATCTTCACTTGGTCCCCGGCATACTTGGCGAACTGTTCAAGGGTGAACAGCGGGCGTTCCATGCCTGGAGAAGAAACTTCAAGGGTGTACTCGACAGCGATAGGGTCTTCTACGTCGAGAACCCCGCTGATTTGACGACTGACAATGGCGCAGTCATCCACCAGCACACCGCCTTCTTTGTCGATATAGACGCGCAACATTGAGTGACGGCCTTGAGCCGAGAACTCGATACCCCAGCATTCATAGCCTAGGGCCACGACCACCGGGGCCAGCAAGGCCTGCAACTGTTCTAGCTTGCTCGACACCTGAACCCCCTCGTGCATGCTTATGCAAATAAAAAATGGGCGAAGCGCCCATCCCTGAAACGCCGTTGAATACCGGCGCTATGATCTTTTCAGCTAACAAAAAGCCCCTGTAAAAGGGGCTCCAGTAAAACTGGTTGCGGGAGCTGGATTTGAACCAACGACCTTCGGGTTATGAGCCCGACGAGCTACCAGACTGCTCCATCCCGCGACAAAGCTGGGGCAAAAGTATACGTCTGATACCCTTTTGGGTCAATCGCACACTTCCACCGACAAGAAAGCCCGCTGTTGCGGGCTCTCCTGAATAAATGGTACCGAGAAGGGGACTCGAACCCCTACACCCTATGGGCACAACCACCTCAAGGTTGCGTGTCTACCAATTCCACCACCTCGGCAATACTACGTTTGAAACCCTTTTTACTTCTGCTCTTGAGCGGGAGGTACGTCAGTGGAATTCACATCAGTCTTTTGCTCTTGAAGCACCGGTACATCATCTGAGGCCGGCTTTTGCTTTGGCGCTTCAACTGCGGCCGGAGCGGGTAACCCTACTTGAGTCAGCTGGTGAGCTTTCTCTTTAGCAAAGTATCCTAACCCCAAGCTGGTTATGAAGAAACCTGCGGCAAGTATAGCAGTAAACTTACTAAGAAAGGTAGAGGAACCTTGGCTTCCGAACACAGTATTTGATGCACCTGCTCCGAAAGACGCGCCAGCGTCCGCACCTTTACCCTGCTGCAGCAAAACCAGGGCAACTACACCCAGGGCAGCCAGCAGATGAAACACGACTACGACTGTTTCCAGCATCTTCTCAGTTTCCCGCGGCGCGACAGATCGCACCGAACTCATCTGCATTCAAGGAGGCTCCACCAATGAGCCCCCCATCTATATCCGGCATGCCGAACAGCTCAGCCGCATTGGCCGCCTTCACGCTGCCGCCGTATAGAAGCCGCACGCCTTGTGCGACCTCAGAATTCTCTGTTGCCAGTTGTGCGCGAATGGCTGCGTGCACATCCTGCGCCTGCTCTGGCGTTGCCGTCAGACCAGTGCCGATGGCCCATACAGGCTCATAAGCGACTACCGCGTTGGCAAAGGCACCAATGCCCAGGGCATCGATGACACTGCTCAGCTGGCGCCCTACCACTTCCAGGGTCTTGCCGGCTTCGCGCTCTGCCAGGGTCTCACCGATGCACAGCACCGGAATCAAGCCACCTGCCTGAGCTGCCTCGAACTTGCGAACCAGCACTTCGTCCTGCTCACCGATAATCTGGCGGCGTTCGGAGTGGCCGATCAACACAAGCCTGCAACCGGCATCAGCCAACTGAGTCGACGAAACCTCGCCGGTCAGGGCACCTTGCCCGGTTTGCGTTGCGCAGTTCTGCGCACCTACTTCAATCGATGCACCTTGCAGGCCGTCGATCACTCGTTCGACATGCAGGGCGGGTGGAAATACCACCACATCAACACCGCCAGGCAGGGCCTCATTTACAAGGCCCTTGAGCAGCTCAGCGACGCTGGCGCGGGTACCGTGCATTTTCCAGTTACCAGCTACCATAGGGCGACGCATGCTGTACCTCGTCGGTCAAAGTGGGCGCAGATGTTACCCAACCAAACGACTACTGGCAAGCCGTATCAGGCGCAAACTTCACTAACAACTTTTGCGAGCTCTTCGGCGTAGCCGTGCACGGTCTTTTCGTCGTCACCTTCCACCATCACTCGCACCAGCGGCTCGGTCCCGGATTTGCGCAGCAACACGCGCCCGCGACCGGCCATGGCCTGGGTCACGCGCTCGCACGCCTGCTGTACCGAAGGGTGCTCGATGGGGTTGACGTCACCCCCCGCGAAACGCACATTGAGCAGCACCTGCGGGCACTTGCGCAACCCGTGGCGGGCGTGGGCCAGCGTCTCGTCACGGCGCTTGAGCGACAACAGCACCTGCAGCGCGGCGATAATCGCATCACCGGTGGTGGTGTGCTGGCAGCAGACGATGTGGCCGGAGTTCTCGCCACCCAGCTGCCACTCGCGCTCCTTGAGCTCGGCCATCACGTAGCGGTCGCCGACGTTGGCACGGGTGAACGGAATCGACAATTCTTCCAGGGCCAGCTCCAGGCCGAGGTTGCTCATCAGCGTGCCGACCACGCCGCCATGCAGCTTGCCGCGCTCGTGCAGGTCGCGGGCGATGATGAACAGCAGCTCGTCACCATCGACGATGGCGCCGGTGTGGTCGACCATCAACACGCGGTCGCCGTCGCCATCGAAGGCGATGCCCAGGTCGGCATGGCCCACCAGCACGGCAGCCTGCAGCGCCTCCATGTGGGTGGAACCGCAGTTGTCGTTGATGTTCAGGCCGTCGGGCGCTGCCGACAGCACAGTGACCTGGGCGCCCAGCTCGCGGAACACGTTCGGGGCAACCTTGTAGGTGGCACCGTGGGCGCAGTCGATCACCAGCTTGAGGCCGGCGAAGTCGGTGCTGGTAGGCACGCTGCTCTTGCAGAATTCGATGTAGCGGCCGGCTGCGTCGTTGATGCGCGACACCTTGCCCAGCTTGCTCGACTCGGCGACGGTCATCGGCGCGTCCAGCAGCTCTTCGATCATAAGTTCGATCTCGTCCGGCAGCTTGGTGCCCTGGCCCGAGAAGAACTTGATGCCGTTGTCGTCATGGGGGTTGTGCGAGGCACTGATGACGATGCCGGCTTCGGCGTGGAAGGTGCGCGTCAGGTAGGCGATGGCCGGGGTAGGCATCGGGCCCAGCAGCATCACGTCGGCACCGGCGGCCGAGAGGCCGGCTTCCAGGGCCGATTCGAACATGTAGCCGGAGATGCGCGTGTCCTTGCCGACCAATACGCGGCAGGCGCCCATCTTGCGGAAGGCCATGCCCGCCGCCCAGCCCAGCTTGAGCATGAAGTCAGGCGTAATGGGGTATTCCCCGACACGACCGCGAATGCCGTCGGTGCCAAAATATTTTCTGCTCATGTGTGCTCCGTCATTCTTATTCAGCGGTTTCGACCGCTGTGATCATGCGTACGACGTCGGCGGTTTCCGCCACATCGTGCACGCGAAGGATCCTTGCGCCCTTGAACATGGCCAGCGCAGCGAGCGCCAGGCTGCCGTAGAGGCGTTCAGACACCGGCCGACCCAACGCCAGGCCGACAATACTCTTGCGCGACACACCCACCAGCAGGGGCCGCCCAAGGGCATCCAGGGCCTGCATATGCTTGAACAGGCTGAGGTTGTGCTCATGGGTCTTGGCGAAGCCGAACCCCGGGTCGAGGATGATGCGCTCGGCCGGGATGCCCGCCGCCGCACAGGCCTGCATGCGTTCGTCGAGGAACTGCGTCACCTCGCCCACCAGGTTGTCGTAGCGCGGGTTGTCCTGCATGTCGCCCGGCTCGCCCAGCATGTGCATCAGGCACACGGGCAGGCCAGTGGCCGCCGCCGCATCCAGGGCACCGTCGCGCTGCAGCGAGCGCACGTCGTTGATCAACCCGGCGCCTACCCGCGCAGTTTCGCGCATGACGGCAGGCGTGGAGGTGTCCACCGAGATGATCACGTCGATTTCCCGGGCGATGGCTTCCACCACCGGGGCAACGCGCTCCAACTCTTCCAGCGGCGTGACAACGCGTGCACCGGGCCGGGTGGACTCGCCACCGACGTCGATCAGCGTCGCCCCGGCTGCCACCATCGCCTCGGCATGGCGCAGGGCCACATCGAGCTGGTTGAAGCGGCCGCCGTCGGAGAAGGAATCGGGGGTGACATTGAGGATACCCATGACATGGGTACGGCTTAAATCAAGAACCCGGTTGCCGCAAGGCAACCGGGTTGGGTACTGCTGTGAAGTCATGTCAGGCCTTAGTGTTGAGCTGCAGGACCGCCAATCGGGCTCTCGGGACGGTCGTCCCGCGGCACTGGCGTGCCGGTAGAACCCGAGCCGCCCGACCAGTCACGCGGTTCGCGTGGGGTGCGGCCAGCCATGATGTCGTCGATCTGATCGGCATCGATGGTCTCGTACTTCATCAAGGCGTCCGCCATGGCGTCCAGCTTGTCGCGGTTGTCGGTCAAGATCTGCTTCGCCGTGCCATAGCACTGGTCGATGATGCTGCGCACTTCCAGGTCGATCATCTTCGCGGTTTCACCCGAGACGCTGGAGTTCGCACCGCCGCCGCCACGCCCCAGGTAACCCTGGTCTTCGTCTTCGGCGTACAGCAACGGGCCCAACTTCTCGGACAGGCCCCATTTGGTGACCATGTTCCGGGCGATCTGGCTGGCACGCATGATGTCGTTGGACGCGCCGGTGGTGACACCGTCGAAGCCCAGGGTCATCTCCTCGGCGATACGGCCACCGTACAGCGAGCAGATCTGGCTGATCAGCGCACGCTTGGACAGGCTGTAGCGGTCTTCCTCGGGGAGGAACATGGTCACGCCCAGGGCGCGGCCACGCGGGATGATCGACACTTTGTAGACCGGGTCGTGCTCGGGCACGATACGGCCAACGATGGCGT
Source organism: Pseudomonas sp. JC1203 (assembly GCF_056175065.1). Lineage (NCBI taxonomy): Bacteria > Pseudomonadati > Pseudomonadota > Gammaproteobacteria > Pseudomonadales > Pseudomonadaceae > Pseudomonas > Pseudomonas sp. JC1203. Next base: position 116,719 of record NZ_JBWCAM010000022.1, on the reverse strand, counting down.
GACCGGCTTCGTGGTAAGCGGTGTTCTGCTTCTCTTTCTCGGACATGACCATGGTCTTGCGCTCGGCGCCCATCATGATCTTGTCTTTCGCCAGCTCGAATTCCTTCATCTCTACGATGCGCTTGCCGTTGCGCGCAGCGAACAGCGACGCCTCGTTCACAAGGTTGGCAAGGTCGGCACCGGAGAAGCCCGGGGTACCACGCGCGATGACGGCCGGGTTGACGTCGTCACCCAGTGGCGCCTTGCGCATGTGCACCTTGAGGATCTGCTCACGGCCGCGAATGTCCGGCAGGCCAACCACCACCTGGCGGTCGAAACGGCCCGGGCGCAGCAGCGCAGGGTCGAGCACGTCAGGACGGTTGGTAGCAGCGATGACGATGATGCCATCGTTCATCTCGAAGCCGTCCATCTCTACCAGCAGCTGGTTGAGGGTTTGCTCACGCTCGTCGTGACCGCCACCCATGCCGGCGCCACGGTGGCGACCAACGGCGTCGATCTCGTCGATGAAGATGATGCACGGTGCGTGCTTCTTGGCCTGCTCGAACATGTCGCGCACACGGCTGGCACCGACACCCACGAACATTTCCACGAAGTCGGAACCGGAAATGGTGAAGAACGGCACCTTGGCTTCGCCCGCGATGGCCTTGGCCAGCAGGGTCTTGCCGGTACCTGGCGGGCCGACCATCAGCACGCCACGCGGGATACGGCCGCCCAGGCGCTGAAACTTGCCCGGGTCGCGCAGGAACTCGACCAGCTCGCCCACTTCTTCCTTGGCTTCGTCGCAACCGGCGACGTCAGCCAATGTTGTCTTGACCTGGTCTTCGGACAGCAGGCGCGCCTTGCTCTTGCCGAAGCTCATGGGCCCGCCCTTGCCACCCGCACCGCCCTGCATCTGGCGCATGAAGAACATGAACACCGCGATGATGACGAGGATAGGGAAGCTGGCGACCAGCAATTGGGTCCAGATGCTCTGCTGCTCTGGCTGCTTGCCTTCGATGGCCACGTGGTTGTCGACCAGGTCGCCGATCAGGCCGTTGTCGGCAATGTTCGGACGGATGGTCTTGAAGCTGTCGCCATCGTTGCGCTTGCCGGTGATGACCACGCCATCAACGGTAATTTTCTCGACCTTGCCATCCTTGACCTGCTGGATGAAGTCGGAATAGTTGAGGGTCTGAGGCTCGTTGGGGCTGGAGAAGTTGTTCATCACCGTCACCAGCACGGCCGCAATGATCAACCACAGGATCAGATTCTTTGCCATATCGTTCAATTCGCTACCCTCTGAAGCCTGCTACCCGCAACCCGCGCAGGCGTGCTTCGCATGATAATCACCAGCCTAACTTACTACATAACCCACATGTCTGCAGGTGCCGTCTGTAACCCTTTGTGAAAACTAGACTACACGATGTTCATCCCGGCCAGTCAGGAGCCCCGATTGGAAAAAACTATCGGGTACCCCGTCACCTGCCCGGGCCTGGTCTTACTCGCCCTTGAAACCACGGCCCATCATGTACTGCTCGCGGGAGCGGTCACGTGAAGAGTCAGGCTTGAGCATGATCACCTTGTCGAACTTCTTGCGCGCGTCCTTGAGGTATTGATCGAAGCCTTCGCCCTGGAAAATCTTGATAACGAAGTCGCCACCGGGCTTGAGTACCCGGCCTGCCAGGTCAAGCGCCAGTTCACACAGGAACATGGCCTTGGGCATGTCCACTTCGGGTGTACCACTCATATTGGGGGCCATATCCGAAATCACAAGGTCCACGTGCGAATTACCAACCGCTTCGAGAATCTGTGCCAGTACCGAGTCTTCGGTGAAGTCACCCTGAATGAAGGTAACGTCGGGGATACTGTCCATTTCCAGGATGTCGGACGCGATCAGGCGGCCCTGGCCACCGATCAGACGGCTGGTCACCTGCGACCAACCACCAGGCGCTGCGCCCAGGTCGATCACGCTCATGCCGGGGCGGATCAAGCGGTACTTTTCCTGGATCTCGAGCAGCTTGTAGCTTGCGCGCGAGCGGTAACCGTCCTTCTGCGCTTTTTTGACGTAAGGATCGTTGAAATGTTCTTTCAGCCAACCAAGGCTTGTCTTGGAACGCGCCATTGGGCACCTCGATGATAAGGGTCGTGATTAATTGGGCGGATCCACGGGCCCTCGGGTAAAATGGCCGCCATTTTTGCAAAATCCAAACAAAGGGTCAGATTATGCCGCTCACTAACGAGCAGAAGAAACAGTACAAATCCATTGGCCACGATCTGAAACCAGTTCTGATTGTGGCAGGCAATGGCCTGACTGAGGGAGTTCTCGATGAACTTGAGCGCGCGCTCGTTGATCACGAATTGATCAAGGTCGAAATTCGCTCCGAAGATCGCGAAGCACGTGCCGCCACCATTGCCGAACTGTGCAAGGCTGGCCGCGCCGAGCTGGTGCAGACCATCGGCAAGAAAGCGCTGATGTACCGCCGTAATCCGCAGCCAAACAAGCAGCTGTCGAACATCCATCGCTTCAAGTGATGGCCGCGACGGTCAGTGGCGCGCCTGGCGCGCCCTGGCCGGCACCGGTTGCAGCACCAGCGCCAGGCCCGTAAGGCCCAGCGCCAGGTAGCAGAATATCTGCCAACGCAGCGGGTCAAGCGCCCCGACTGTCACCACGCCGTACAACGCGGCAGCCATCAAGGCCATGGACAGCAACTGTCCACGCGAGTCACGCCACAGGGCTGCGAAGCCCAGGCCATTGATCAGCACCAACGCCTGCAATACCACGCAAAACGCACAGAAACCTACCAGCAGCGCCGTCATTTGCGCCCCCACATCCTGGATGAGCACCGGTGCCAACCCAATATGGGTCAACGCCGGCATCACGCCCAGTTGCAGGAACCACAGGCCGCCCACCCAGAGTACCTGGGCAAGCTGCCAGATGATCGCGCCCGCCATGAACGGGCGACGCTTCTCAAATGTGGCGGACTTCGACAATCTCGTACTCGATCACGCCACCGGGCGTCTTGACCACAACCACGTCGCCTTCTTCCTTGGCGATCAGGGCACGGGCGATAGGCGAACCTACCGACAGCTTGCCCGACTTGATGTCAGCTTCGTCTTCACCAACGATCTGGTACGTGACGCGCTCGTCGGTCTCGACGTTGGCGATTTCGACGGTTGTGCCGAAGATCACCTTGCCGGTGTGCTCGATGGTGGTGACGTCGATGACCACTGCGTTCTGCAGGCGGCCTTCGATGTCACGGATGCGCGCCTCGACCATGCCCTGCTGTTCGCGGGCAGCGTGGTACTCGGCGTTTTCCTTCAGGTCACCCAGTTCCCGGGCAGTGCCGATGTCCTGGCTGAGCTTGGGGCGCACCACCTTGGTCAGGTGAGTATGCTCTTCCTCCAGGGCGCGAGCGCCCTGGACGGTCATGGGGTATTTGATCATGCATTCAATCCTGCGTGGAGATCCTGCAAGCGACGCACGGTCTTTTCAGGACCGAACTTCAACGCTTCGCAGATCGCTTCGCCAGCAGCAATGGTCGTGGTGCAGTAGATCTTGTGCTGCAGCGCGTTGCGACGGATGGAGTAGGAGTCAGCGATCGACTGGCGGCCTTCGGTGGTGTTGATGATCAGGGTGACTTCGTCGTTCTTGATCATGTCGACCACGTGCGGGCGGCCTTCGGTCACTTTATTCACACGGCGTACTTTCAGGCCGGCTTCTTCGATGACGCGCGCGGTGCCAGCGGTGGCAACCACTTCGAAGCCCAGGGCGATCAGGTCGCGGGCAACACCGGCCACCAGTGGCTTGTCGTCGTCACGCACGCTGATGAACGCAGTACCGCCGGTAGGCAGCACTTCGCTGGCGCCCATCTGGGCCTTGGCGAAGGCTTCGCCGAAGGTGTCGCCGACACCCATGACTTCACCGGTGGACTTCATCTCTGGGCCCAGGATCGGGTCTACGCCAGGGAATTTGGCGAACGGGAAGACCGCCTCTTTCACGCTGTAGAAGTTAGGAATGATTTCCTTGGTGAAGCCCAGCTCTTTCAGGGTTTTGCCGGCCATCACGCGGGCAGCGATCATGGCCAGGGAAGTGCCGATGCACTTGGACACGAACGGTACGGTACGCGAGGCACGCGGGTTGACTTCGATCACGTAGATCTTGTCGCCCTGCAGGGCCAGCTGCACGTTCATCAGGCCGACAACGCCCAGTTCCAGGGCCATTTTCTTGACCTGCTCGCGCACTTCGTCCTGCACGTGGGCAGGCAGCGAGTACGGTGGCAGCGAGCACGCGGAGTCACCGGAGTGAACACCGGCCTGCTCGATGTGCTGCATGATCGCGCCGATCACCACGTCGGTGCCGTCGCAGACTGCGTCCACGTCCATCTCGATGGCGCAGTTGAGGAAGTGGTCCAGCAGCACCGGGCTGTCGTTGGACACTTGTACCGCTTCGCGCAGGTAGCGTTTCAGCTCTTCCAGCTCGTAGACGATTTCCATCGCACGGCCGCCCAGTACGTACGACGGGCGCACCACCAGCGGGTAGCCGATCACGCCAGCGGCGCGGATGGCTTCTTCTTCGCTACGCACGGTGGCGTTTGGCGGCTGCAGCAGGTTCAGGCGCTGAACCATCTGCTGGAAGCGCTCGCGGTCTTCAGCGCGGTCGATGGCGTCAGGGCTGGTACCGATGATCGGCACGCCAGCTTCTTCCAGGGCACGAGCCAGTTTCAGCGGGGTCTGGCCGCCGTACTGGACGATCACGCCTTTCGGCTTCTCGACGCGCACCACTTCCAGCACGTCTTCCAGGGTCAACGGCTCAAAGTACAGGCGGTCGGAAGTGTCGTAGTCGGTGGACACGGTTTCCGGGTTGCAGTTGACCATGATGGTTTCGTAACCATCTTCACGCAGCGCCAGGGCAGCGTGTACACAGCAGTAGTCGAACTCGATGCCTTGGCCGATACGGTTCGGGCCACCGCCCAGGATCATGATCTTGTCGCGGGTCGACGGGTTGGCCTCGCACTCTTCCTCGTACGTGGAGTACAGGTAGGCGGTGTCGGTGGCGAACTCGGCGGCGCAGGTGTCAACGCGCTTGTAGACCGGGAAGATCTCCAGCTTGTGGCGGTGACGACGCAGGTTCTTGTCGGTAACACCCAGCAGCTTGGCCAGGCGCTGGTCCGAGAAGCCCTTGCGCTTGAGTTTCAGCATCAAGGCCTTGTCGATGTCGGCCAGGCCCAGGGTCTTGACGCGCTCTTCGTCCTTGATCAGGTCTTCGATCTGCACCAGGAACCAGTGGTCGATCATGGTCAGGGCGAAGATTTCGTCGCAGGTCATGCCCGAACGGAAAGCGTCGGCCACATACCAGATGCGCTCGGCGCCCGGCACGGTCAGCTCGCGCTTCAGGATGCTGTGGAACTCGGGGTTGCTTGGCTCGACTTTCGGGTCCAGGCCGCAAACACCCACTTCCAGGCCGCGCAAGGCTTTCTGCAGGGATTCCTGGAAGGTACGGCCGATGGCCATGACTTCACCCACGGATTTCATCTGGGTGGTCAGGCGCGCGTCGGCTTTCGGGAATTTCTCGAAGGCGAAACGTGGCAGCTTGGTGACGACGTAGTCGATGGACGGCTCGAAGGACGCCGGGGTCTTGCCGCCGGTGATGTCGTTCTGCAGTTCGTCCAGGGTGTAACCCACGGCCAGCTTGGCCGCGACCTTGGCGATCGGGAAGCCGGTGGCCTTCGAAGCCAGTGCCGAGGAACGCGACACGCGCGGGTTCATCTCGATCACGACCATGCGGCCAGTGTTCGGGCAGATACCGAACTGTACGTTCGAACCGCCGGTTTCCACGCCGATCTCGCGCAGTACCGCCAGGGAGGCGTTACGCAGGATCTGGTATTCCTTGTCGGTCAGGGTCTGTGCCGGGGCAACGGTGATCGAGTCACCGGTGTGCACGCCCATCGGGTCGAAGTTCTCGATGGAGCAGACGATGATGCAGTTGTCCTTTTTGTCGCGGACCACTTCCATCTCGTACTCTTTCCAACCGATCAGCGATTCGTCGATCAGCAGTTCCTTGGTCGGCGACAGGTCCAGGCCACGGGCGCAGATTTCTTCGAATTCTTCACGGTTGTAAGCGATACCGCCACCGGTGCCGCCCATGGTGAACGACGGACGGATGATGCACGGGAAGCCCAGGGTCTCGAGGACCGCGTTGGCTTCTTCCATGCTGTGGGCGATACCGGAACGCGGGCACGCCAGGCCGATGGATTTCATCGCCTTGTCGAAACGCGAACGGTCTTCAGCCTTGTCGATGGTGTCGGCGTTGGCACCGATCATTTCCACGCCGAACTTCTCCAGGACGCCTTCGCGCTCCAGGTCCAGGGCGCAGTTCAGGGCGGTCTGGCCACCCATGGTTGGCAGCACGGCGTCCGGGCGCTCTTTCTCGATGATCTTGGCAACGGTCTGCCACTTGATCGGCTCGATGTAGGTAGCGTCGGCCATGTCCGGGTCGGTCATGATGGTGGCCGGGTTGGAGTTCACCAGGATGACGCGGTAACCCTCTTCGCGCAGGGCTTTGCAGGCCTGGGCGCCGGAGTAGTCGAATTCACAGGCCTGGCCGATCACGATGGGGCCGGCGCCGAGAATCAGGATGCTTTTTATGTCTGTACGTTTTGGCATGGTTGTCACTCAAATCCGCAGGTCAGTCGGCAGGCCCTGGGGCGAGCCGCCTTGAACATTCTTTGGCGGCGCCGGGCAGGCTGTCTCCGCTTTACGCGGGGCCTGCACGGCGCGCATTACGCTTCCAACAGCTTCACTCAGCGGCGCTTGGCCATGGCGTCGATGAAGCGGTCGAACAGCGGGGCCACGTCGTTCGGGCCTGGGCTGGCTTCAGGGTGGCCCTGGAAGCTGAACGCGCTCTTGTCGGTGCGCTCGATGCCCTGCAGGGTACCGTCGAACAGCGACTTGTGGATCGCCCGCACGTTGCCTGGCAGGGTAGCCTCGTCAACGGCAAAGCCGTGGTTCTGGCTGGTGATCATCACGACGCCGGTGTCCAGGTCCTGGACCGGGTGGTTGGCACCGTGGTGGCCGTGGCCCATCTTCACGGTCTGGGCGCCGGAGGCCAGGGCCAGCAGCTGGTGACCCAGGCAGATACCGAATACCGGGATCTCGGTTTCCAGCACGTCCTTGATGGCCTGGATAGCGTAGTCGCATGGCGCGGGGTCGCCCGGGCCGTTGGACAGGAACACGCCATCGGGGTTGAGGGCCAGCACGTCGGCAGCCGGGGTTTGCGCCGGTACCACGGTCAGGCGGCAGCCGCGCTCTACCAGCATGCGCAGGATGTTCAGCTTGACGCCGTAGTCGTAGGCAACCACGTGGTACGGCAGTTCGCTGTCAGCGATTTCCGGGTGGCTATCGGTGGCCAGGTTCCAGACGCTGGAGCGCCACTGGTAGGCTTCCTTGGTGGTCACTTCCTTGGCCAGGTCCATGCCTTTCAAGCCTGGGAAGGCGCGAGCAGCGGCGATGGCAGCTTCTTCGGAAATGTTGTCACCGGCCATGATGCAGCCGTTCTGGGCGCCTTTCTCACGCAGGATGCGGGTCAGGCGACGGGTGTCGATACCGGCGATGGCAACGACGTTGTTGGCCTTCAGGTATTCATCCAGTGGCTGGGTGTTGCGCCAGTTGCTGGCAACCAGCGGCAGGTCACGGATGACCAGGCCGGCGGACCACACGCGGTTGGACTCGGCGTCTTCGGCGGTAGTGCCGGTGTTGCCGATGTGCGGGTAGGTCAGGGTAACGATTTGCTGGGCATAGGAAGGATCGGTGAGAATTTCCTGATAGCCGGTCATTGCGGTGTTGAACACCACCTCACCGACAGTCTGGCCGTCGGCGCCAATGGCTTCACCGCGAAAAATGCTGCCATCAGCAAGGGCAAGTATGGCTGGCTTAGTCAAGAAGACCTCCCGTAAATAAAACCTGAAAGGGCGATCGCAGGTTGTAAAAAAGCGGAATGACGTATAGACACGTCACCCCGCTTCTTAATCGAATTATCTGCGCGCTTTTAGTGGACACACTAAAGCTGTAGCTTACAGAAAAATGATTTTTTTATCTACCGCCAATGAGCCTGAAAGGCAGAGGAATGCGACAAGGAATCGCGTGGCGGGGTGGAAACGGGGTTTGGAGCCGCAATTGTACGTGGGAGCAGGCTCGCCAGCGAGCTTTTTCGCCCCCGGCAACTCGTAGCAGCTGCCGCAGGCTGCGTCCGGCCGCCACACGGTGCGGCGACAGGACGCAGCCTGTGGCAGCTGCTACAAGTGAAAGATCAATGCAGGTCCAGCACATCTTGCATGTCATACAGGCCAGCAGCCTTGCCATCCAGCCACAGGGCGGCGCGAACGGCGCCCTTGGCGAAGGTCATGCGGCTGGAGGCCTTGTGGGTGATCTCCAGGCGCTCGCCTTCGGCGGCAAACAGCACGGTGTGGTCGCCCACCACGTCGCCGCCACGCACGGTGGCGAAACCAATGGTGTCGCGCTCACGCACGCCGGTGTGGCCTTCACGGCCATACACCGCCACCTTCGACAGGTCGCGGCCCAATGCCCTGGCCACCACTTCACCCATGCTCACGGCCGTGCCCGAAGGCGCGTCGACCTTGTTGCGGTGATGAGCTTCGATGATCTCGATGTCGGCATCCTCGCCCATCACTCGCGCTGCCAGGTCCAGCAGCTTGAACGACAGGTTCACGCCAACACTGAAATTGGAGGCGAAGACGATCGGGATCTCCTTGCCCGCCTCGGCCAGCAGCAATTTCTGCTCGGCGTTGAGGCCGGTGGTGCCGATGACCATGGCCTTGCCCGCCTTGCGGCAGAAGGCCAGGTTTTTCAGCATCACGTCCGGCAGGGTGAAGTCGATGAGCACATCGAATTCATCTGCCACCTGCTCGAGGTTGCCGGTCAACTGCACGCCGATGCGGCCCAGCGAAGCCAGCTCGCCGGCGTCGGCGCCAATCATCGTGCTACCCGGGCGAACAATCGCCGCGGTCAGGCCGGTCAGCGGCGCGCGCTGCTGCACGGCCTCGACCAGGTTCTTGCCCATGCGCCCGGCAGCGCCCATCACCGCAATACGTCTCATGCCTGATTCCTTACAAATCGCCGAAGAAGCGCTTCACGCCTTCAAACCAGCCGCTGGCTTTTGGCGAATGCGAGCTGTCGCCTTCCAGGGTGGAACGGAACTCTTCCAGCAGCTCACGCTGACGACGACTGAGGTTGACCGGGGTCTCTACCGCCACGCGGCACATCAGGTCGCCGGCGCCACCACCACGTACAGGGGCCACGCCCTTGCCACGCAGGCGGAACTGCTTGCCGGTCTGGGTACCTTCCGGGATTTTCAGCTTCACGCGGCCGTCCAGGGTCGGCACTTCCAGCTCGCCACCCAGCGCTGCCTCCGTGTAGCTGATCGGCACTTCGCAGTACAGGTGCTTGCCGTCGCGCTGGAAGATATCGTGCTCGCGCACGTTGATCACCACGTACAGGTCGCCGGTCGGGCCACCCTGGGTGCCGGCCTCGCCTTCGCCGGACAGGCGGATGCGGTCACCGGTGTCAACGCCAGCCGGCACTTTCACCGACAGGGTCTTGTACTCTTCCACGCGGCCTTCGCCACGGCAGGATTCGCACGGGTCGGAAATGATCTTGCCTTGGCCATGGCAGCGCGGGCAGGTCTGCTGCACCGAGAAGAAGCCTTGCTGCATGCGTACCTGGCCGATACCGCCACAGGTTGGGCAGGTGACCGGCGCGGAGCCTTTCTTGGCACCCGAACCGTCGCACGGCTTGCAGTTCACCAGGGTCGGCACGCGAATGCTGACGGTGGTGCCGCGCACGGCCTCTTCCAGGTTCAATTCGAGGGTATAGCGCAGGTCGCTGCCACGCTGGGCGCCACCACGGGAGCCGCCACGGCCGCCGCCACCGAAGAAATCGCTGAACACGTCACCGAAGATATCGGAGAAGTTGGCACCGCCGCCGCCGAAGCCACCACCGCCACCCATGCTTGGGTCGACGCCGGCATGGCCGTACTGGTCGTAGGCTGCGCGTTTGCTTGAGTCGGACAGCACTTCGTAGGCCTCGTTGGCCTCCTTGAACATGTCTTCCGACGCTTTGTCGCCCGGGTTACGGTCCGGGTGGTGCTTCATCGCCAGGCGGCGATAAGCCTTTTTCAGATCGGCTTCGCTGGAGCCACGCTCGACCCCTAGAACCTCGTAATAGTCACGCTTTGACATAGTTCTATTGTCTCATCAGGACGCCGGAGCGCAGGAAAGCCTCCGACCGTGCCGACAGCATCCGAGTCAGTCGCATGCTGTAAAAATTCGTCTATTCCAGACACGCCAACGCGGGAGCAAGCCCCCGCGCGGCGACATCCTACCAGCGACTGCCAAACGGCAGTCAACTGGCCGACAACAAGCAGTAATTACTTGTGGTCTTTGACTTCTTCGAACTCGGCGTCGACGACGTCGTCGTGCTTGCCGGCTTCTTCAGCAGGCTGGGCTGCCGCGCCTGCAGGCTGTTCGGCCTGTTCGGCGTACATTTTCTGGGCAACCGGCGCGCTGACTTTCGACAGCTCTTCAACCTTGGCGTCGATGGCAGCCTTGTCGTCGCCTTTAACGGCGGCTTCCAGGGCAACCACGGCCGCTTCGATAGCGGTTTTCTCTTCGGCAGTGACCTTGTCACCGGCGTCGGTGATCATTTTGCGAGTCGAGTGCACCAGCGCGTCACCCTGGTTGCGGGCAGCGGCCAGTTCTTCGAACTTGCGGTCTTCTTCCGAGTTCGCTTCGGCGTCACGGATCATCTGTTGAATTTCTTCGTCAGACAGACCGGAGTTGGCCTTGATCACGATCGACTGGGTCTTGCCGGTAGCCTTGTCTTTCGCGCCTACGTGCAGGATGCCGTTGGCGTCGATGTCGAAGGTAACCTCGATCTGTGGAACACCGCGTGGTGCTGGCGGGATCTCGGCCAGGTCGAACTTGCCCAGCGACTTGTTCTGCGCGGCTTGCTTGCGCTCACCCTGCAGCACGTGAATGGTCACGGCGCTCTGGTTGTCGTCGGCAGTCGAGAACACTTGCGATTTCTTGGTAGGAATCGTGGTGTTTTTCTCGATCAGCGCGGTCATCACGCCACCCATGGTTTCGATACCCAGGGTCAGCGGGCTGACGTCCAGCAGCAGTACGTCCTTCACGTCACCGGCCAGAACGGCGCCCTGGATGGCAGCACCCATGGCAACGGCTTCGTCAGGGTTGACGTCCTTGCGGGCTTCTTTGCCGAAGAAGTCGGTAACGGCTTTCTGAACCAGTGGCATACGGGTCTGGCCGCCGACCAGGATCACGTCGTTGATCGAACCAACGTCGATACCGGCGTCTTTCAGGGCGATGCGGCAAGGCTCGATGGTGCGCTGAACCAGGTCTTCAACCAGCGATTCCAGCTTGGCACGCGAGATTTTCACGTTCAGGTGCTTGGGACCGGTGGCGTCTGCAGTGATGTACGGCAGGTTCACGTCGGTCTGCTGGCTGGACGACAGCTCGATCTTGGCTTTTTCAGCGGCTTCTTTCAGGCGCTGCATGGCCAGCGGGTCACCTTTCAGGTTCATGCCGCTTTCTTTCTTGAACTCGTCGACGAGGTAGTCGATCAGGCGGATGTCGAAGTCTTCACCACCCAGGAAGGTGTCGCCGTTGGTGGCCAGTACTTCGAACTGGTGCTCGCCGTCGACTTCAGCGATCTCGATGACCGACACGTCGAAGGTACCGCCGCCCAGGTCGTAGACGATCACGGTGTGGTCGCCCTTGGCCTTGTCCATGCCGTAGGCCAGTGCAGCCGCGGTGGGTTCGTTGATGATGCGTTTTACGTCCAGGCCCGCGATGCGACCGGCATCCTTGGTAGCCTGGCGCTGGCTGTCGTTGAAGTAGGCAGGCACGGTGATGACCGCTTCAGTCACTGCCTCGCCGAGGTAATCTTCGGCGGTTTTCTTCATTTTCTTCAGGATTTCAGCGGAAATCTGTGGCGGTGCCATTTTCTGGCCGTTCACTTCCACCCAGGCATCGCTGTTGTCAGCCTTGACGATCTTGTAAGGGACCATCTGGATGTCTTTCTGCACGACTTCTTCGTCGAAACGACGGCCGATCAGACGCTTGACCGCGTACAGGGTGTTGTGCGGGTTGGTAACGGCCTGGCGCTTGGCCGACTGGCCAACCAGGATTTCGCCGTCATTGGCGTAAGCGATGATCGATGGGGTGGTACGAGCGCCTTCAGCGTTCTCGATGACCTTGGCCTTGCCGTTTTCCAGAATGGAGACGCAGGAGTTGGTGGTCCCCAGGTCGATGCCGATAATCTTGCCCATGTTAACTCTCCCGAAACTTTGGATTTGGATGCCGCAGCAGTAGTGGCTGTCTGCGGTAGCACTTAAACGCTTGACATCAAAATGGGGGCCCTTGGAGGAATTTCAAGGCCACCCATTAACAGAAGTTTCACGCCTGCTCGTCGATCGACGGCGACACCGGCGCCGGAGCCTTGCTGACCACGACCATGGCCGGGCGCAGCAGGCGACCGTTGAGCTGGTAGCCCTTCTGGAACACTTTCAGCACGCTGTTTGGCTCGACATCAGCGCTTTCCTGCATGGCCATGGCCTGGTGGTGCTCGGCGTTGAACGGCTGGCCGTGCGGGTCGATGGCTTCCAGGTTGTAACGCTTGAGGGTGTCCTCGAACATTTTCAGGGTCAGCTGCATGCCTTCGCGCATCGGGCGTACGGCTTCGTCATCGGCGCTGCTCAGTTCAACGCCACGCTCCAGGCTGTCCATGATCGGCAGCAGGTCGGCGGCAAATTTTTCCAGCGCGAACTTGTGCGCCTTCTCCACGTCCTGGTCGGCACGGCGACGGACGTTCTGCAGGTCGGCAGCCACGCGCAGGGACTGGTCCTGGGCCGCGGCCAGTTGCTCTTCCAGGGTTTTTACCCGTGCAGCAAGGTCGCCAGCTTCACCCGCCTGGTTTGCATCGAGGTTCTGTTCGTCCAGAGTCTGTTCGTCAGCCATAAGGGTTCTCCTTTCAATTTCGTCTGCGAGTTCGACTCGCGCTTCTGCCCGCTATATGGGGTCGCAAATCTGAGCTTCAAGGGCAATTGTGTTGCCGCATGCACATTGGCAAATCACCGCTGGCGATTAAAAAAACCGCCAGGCAAGCCAATGGTGCTAAGCGAGGGCATTGTCAGGGCAATTAAAAACACTGTATAAATAACCAGACCTTTTAGCCCGGGAGCAGCCCCATGCTGGTGCACCTATCCGTACACAACTACGCCATCGTCGAACACCTCGACCTGGAGCTCGCACGCGGCATGAGCGTGATCACCGGCGAAACCGGCGCGGGCAAATCCATCATGCTCGACGCACTGGGGCTTACCCTAGGTGACCGCGCCGACAGCGGCGTAGTTCGACCGGGCGCCGACAAGGCCGACATCCTCGCCACCTTCGACCTGGGCGACATTCCCGAGGCACGCACCTGGCTGGCCGAGCGCGACCTGGACAACAACAGCCCGTGCATCCTGCGCCGGGTCATCACCGCCGAAGGCCGTTCGCGCGGCTACATCAACGGCACGCCCTGCCCGCTGGGCGACCTGAAGGCGCTGGGCGAACTGCTCATCGACATTCACAGCCAGCACGAACACCAGTCGCTGCTGAAGACCGACACCCACCGCCGCCTGCTGGACGAATACGCCGGCGCCACCGACCTGGCCCGCCAGGTGCAACTGGCCGCGCAGAAGTGGCGCCAGACCCGCCAGGAGCTCGACCGCCTGTCCAATTCCGGCGACGAGCAGCGCGCGCGCCACCAGCTGCTCAGCTACCAGCTGGAAGAGCTGGAAAATCTCAACCTGGGCGACAACGAACTGGAGCTGCTGGAACAGGAACACAAGAACCTGACCAACGCCGAGGCGCTGTTCGGCATCTGCCGCCAGGTCATCGACCATTGCAGCGAGAACGACTCAGGCAACGTGCTCAGCGCGCTCACCGCCAGCCTCAACCGCCTGACCGCGGTGCACAACGCCCCGCGCGCCCTGGGCGAGGCCGCCAGCATGCTGTCCAGCGCACAGATCCAGGTGGAAGAAGCGGTGGGCGAGCTGAACCGCTTCCTCGATCACTTCGACGCCGACCCGGCGCGCCTGCAGCAACTCGAAGAACGCCTGGACACCATCTATACCCTGGCGCGCAAACACCGCATCCACCCCACCGAAGTGGCGGCGCTGCAACAGAAGCTGCTGGACGAAATCGAGACCCTGAACGCCAACGACGAGTCCATCGAGCGCCTGGCCGACGAGCTGAAAGCCTACGCCCGTCATTACCAGGAACACGCACGCGAGCTCAGCGGCCTGCGCGCGCAAGCCGCCACCCAGCTGGCGGCGGCGGTAGAGGTGGAAATCCAGCGCCTGGGCATGCCGGGCGGGCGCTTCACCATCGAGCTGCGGCCGTACGCCGGTGACGACCTACTGCCCCACGGCCTGGAACAGGTGGAACTGCTGGTCAGCGCCAACCCTGGCCAGCCGCTCAAGTCGTTGGCCAAAGTGGCCTCGGGCGGTGAACTGTCACGCATCAGCCTGGCCATCCAGGTGATCACCGCGCAAACCTCACGGGTGCCCACACTAGTATTCGACGAAGTGGACGTGGGCATCGGCGGCCCTACTGCGGAAATCGTCGGCCAACTGCTGCGCCGCCTGGGCGAGCGCGGCCAGGTGCTGACCGTCACGCACTTGCCGCAAGTAGCAGCGCAAGGCCACCACCACCTGTTCGTGCACAAGATGCGCGGCAGCGACGAAACCCGCACGGCGGTCGCCAACCTTAATAAAGGAGAGCGTGTGGAAGAGGTGGCGCGGATGCTGGGCGGCATCGACCTGACCAAGGAATCCCTGGCCCACGCCAAGAAAATGGTAGTCACCGCGCGCTGCGGTTAACCCCCATCCCCGTAGCAGCGGCCGCAGGCCGCGTCCCACCACTCCCCCACAAAGCACAAAGGCGGCCCTAAGGCCGCCTTCGTCCGTCACGCAGGTCGATTACTTCTTCTTGCGTACGTGCAGTACCAGGTTATGGTCAACCAACTCATAACCATGACGCGCCGCGATGGCGTGTTGCAGTTTCTCGATTTCCTCGTCGACAAACTCGATGACCTCACCGCTGTCCGCGTCGACCATATGGTCGTGGTGGCCGTTGTCTGCCAGCTCGAACACCGCATGGCCGCCATCAAAGTTATGGCGTACCACCAGGGAAGCGGCTTCGAATTGGGTCAGTACACGGTAAACCGTGGCCAGGCCCACATCTTCGCCTGCTTCCATCAGTGCCTTGTAGACATCCTCGGCGCTCATGTGGCGTTGTTCTGCAGCGTCAAGCATTTGCAGGATCTTGACTCGAGGCAGGGTCACCTTGAGGCCGGCTTTTCGTAACTCGCTATTTTCAACCATGGTCAGCTTTCTCGCCGATGCTGCTTCGCAGCTTCTCTTAATGCGGGTATGATCGGGGTTTACGTTGTCCCAGCCAAGATAGTGGAAGTCGCCCACCGATGCAAAACACCAAGCACTTGCTATTCAGCCTCACCTTCGTGGGACTGCTCGCACTCGCCGGTTGTTCATTCCCCGGGGTTTACAAAATCGACATCCAGCAGGGCAATGTCGTCACGCAGGACATGATAGACCAGTTGCGTCCGGGAATGACCCGCCGGCAAGTACGGTTTATCATGGGCAACCCTCTGCTTGTCGATACGTTTCACGCCAATCGCTGGGATTACCTCTACAGTATCCAACCAGGTGGCGGCGAACGCCAGCAGGAACGGATGAGCGTTTTCTTTAACGAGAACGATCAACTGGCCAGCCTGTCCGGCGACTTCATGCCGGGCGTCAGCAAGGACCAGACTATCCTCGGCACCCCGGCTGCAACGCCTGCCGCGCCGGTAGACAACGCTCCGCAGCCTGCCAAGGAAGCGCCGGTCAAGCCGGGTTCTACCCTGGACCAGATCCAGCGCAGCGTCGACGACGTGAAAGTGGTGCCGGTGCCTACGCCGACCCCGATCGAAGCCAACCCGCAGTAAACGGTTGGTACAAAAAAGCCCCGGCCAATGCCGGGGCTTTTTTTATTCACGCGTTGCGTAATTTCGCCTCCGCTGCCTTGGCTGCGCGCATCCGTCGCACCTCTTTCGGGTCGGCGATCAGCGGCCGGTAGATCTCGACGCGGTCGCCCGCCTCTACCGCACGCTCCACATCCGCCACCACCTTGCCGAAAATGCCCATGGGGCAGGCCAGCACATCATGGTCGGGAAACTGCGCGGCAATGCCCGAGCGCTGCACCGCCTCACGCACTGAGGTGCCAGTGGGCACCTGCACCGTCAGCAACACCTGGCGGCCGGCAGCGGCAAACACCACCTCCACCTCGACCAAAGCGTCAGCCATACAGCTGCTTGGCGCGCTGGCAGAAGGCGTCCACCATGGTATTGGCCGCCTGGTTGAACAGCGGCCCCAGGGTGGCGCGCACAATGGAGCCGGCGTAGTCGAAAGACATGTCGAGGCTGATCTTGCAGGCCTTCTCGCCCAACGGCTTGAACACCCACAGGCCATGCAACTGGGTGAACGGGCCTTCTTCAAGATTCATTTCGATGGACTTGCCCGGCACCAGCACATTTCGTGTGACAAATTTCTGCGAAAGCCCGCCTTTCGCCACGCCCAGGCTGGCGCGCATCAAGGTGTCGGTGCTTTCCAGGATGGTGCTGGCCGAACACCACGGCAGGAACTCGGGGTAGTTCGCCACATCGTTGACCAGGTCATACAAGGCCTGCGCAGGGTATGGCAGCAAGGCCGAACGTTGGATATGAGTAGTCATGAGTGCGTCATTTCCTCCGGTGCCTATCAGTCGACAGCAACCAGGCCCAGGTGATCAAAAAAGATCGCGCATTGTCCGGGATTCACCGCACGGGCTCAAGCACGTAGCTTCACCGTAGCCGACAACGCCGCGACTGCCTATAATGCGCCCCCTATGGCCAAACAAAAGAAACACCCCGAAGGGACTATCGCGCAGAACAAGAAGGCGCGACACGATTACTTCATCGAGCACAAGTTCGAGGCCGGTCTGGTCCTGTCCGGTTGGGAAGTAAAAAGTCTGCGTGCCGGCAAGGCGCAGTTGATCGACAGCTACGTCCTGCTCAAGGATGGCGAAGCCTGGCTGCTGGGCAGCCATATCACGCCCTTGACCGCGGCTAGCACACACGTCATCGCTGACCCGGTTCGTACCCGTAAACTGCTGCTGAACAAGCGCGAGCTGGAAAAACTGTTCACCCTGGTGCAACAGAAAGGCTATGCGTGCGTGGCGCTGTCCATGTACTGGAAGCAGCACCTGATCAAGTGCGAGATCGCGCTGGGCAAGGGCAAGAAGGAATACGACAAGCGCCATACCGAGCGCGAGCGCG
Source organism: Pseudomonas sp. JC1203 (assembly GCF_056175065.1). NCBI lineage: Bacteria > Pseudomonadati > Pseudomonadota > Gammaproteobacteria > Pseudomonadales > Pseudomonadaceae > Pseudomonas > Pseudomonas sp. JC1203. The sequence continues at coordinate 99,289 of NZ_JBWCAM010000022.1, read as the reverse complement.
ATTCCGACCGCGAACTGCACCGCGCCGTGCGCACCAAGGGCAAGGACGAGTAACCAACACCACCCGTAGCAGCGGCCACAGGCCGCGTCACGGCCGCCGCGCGAGCATCAGGTGTATCGCGCGGGTGGTGACGCAGCCTTCGGCAGCTGCTACGAGGGCGGTTTACAGCCCCTTGCGCCGCTCCGCCCGCGCCACGCGCTGCACCTGCTGCCTGACTTCATCCAGCACTTCCTGCACATACAGGATATGCCGGCTGGAGACCTCCCGGGCGTCTTCGGCACGCCCCTCGATAATGGCCTGGTACAGCTCGCGGTGCTGGCTGATCAGCATGTCGCGGGTTTCGCTGCGCTGCTGGTACATGCCGCCAATGTTGATCACCACGTTGCGCTTGAGCAAATCGAACAGCCCGCGAATGGTGTGCAGCAACACCGCATTGTGGCTGGCCTCGGCAATGGCCAGGTGGAAATTGGCGTCGGCCGCGCCCTCCTCGGCCCGGGTCACCTCGTCCTCCCGCGAATAACAGTCCAGCAGCGCATCGAACGCCACTTTCAGGCGCTCGCGGTCCAGCTCGGTCGCACGCTTGGCCGCGTAAAACGCGCAGGACGCCTCCAGGGTGTGGCGAAACTCCAGCAAATCGCGCTGGGACTCGGGGTTGCTTTCCAGCAGCTGCATCAACGGGTCGCTGAACGTCGACCCCAGCGATTCCACTACATAGTTACCACCACCCTGCCGGCTCATCAGCATGCCCTTGGCCACCAGCTTCTGGATGGCCTCGCGCAACGACGGCCGTGACACGCCGAACTGCTCGGCCAACGCCCTTTCGGCAGGCAGCCGCTCACCCGCACGCAGAGTGCCCTCCAGAATCATCCCTTCCAGCCGCTCGACGATATCGTCGGACAGTCGGCGCTGCCGCACCTGATCAAACGCCATGAAACACCTCACCACTCATCCAACTGCGACCAAAGTTTCAGGGTGACAAATTGACACACTGACAGCAGGGCCTCTAATCTAGCACACATGAGCTGTAAATTGGTATTACCAATTTACCAGATCAAGTGCCTGACCAACAACAATTAGGGGCCACCCCACATGCAGACCTGGCAACAACTCTACAGCCCACTCGGCAGCCTCGGTTTATCCGCCCTCGCCGCCGTCATCCCGATCGTGTTCTTCTTCCTCGCCCTGGCCGTGCTGCGCCTGAAAGGCCACGTGGCCGGCAGCATCACCTTGGCACTGGCGGTGCTGGTGGCGATATTCGCCTTCGGCATGCCCGCCGACATGGCCCTGGCGGCTGCCGGCTACGGCTTCCTCTACGGCCTGTGGCCCATCGCCTGGATCATCGTCGCGGCGGTATTCCTCTACAAGCTGACGGTGAAAAGCGGCCAGTTCGAAATCATCCGCAGCTCGGTGCTGTCCATCACCGACGACCAGCGCCTGCAGGTGCTGCTGATCGGCTTCTGCTTCGGGGCGTTCCTGGAAGGCGCTGCCGGTTTCGGCGCGCCCGTGGCCATCACCGCAGCATTGCTGGTAGGCCTGGGCTTCAACCCGCTGTACGCCGCCGGCCTGTGCCTGATCGCCAACACCGCGCCGGTCGCGTTCGGCGCCCTGGGCATTCCGATTATCGTCGCCGGCCAGGTCACGGGCATCGACGCCTTCAAGATCGGCGCCATGGCCGGCCGCCAACTGCCGCTGCTGTCAGTGTTCGTGCCGTTCTGGCTGGTGTTCATGATGGACGGCATGCGTGGCGTGCGCGAAACCTGGCCAGCCGCCCTGGTGGCCGGCGCCAGCTTCGCCATCACCCAGTACTTCACCTCCAACTTCATCGGCCCGGAACTGCCCGACATCACCTCGGCGCTGGTCAGCCTGGTCGCCCTGACGCTGTTCCTGAAAGTCTGGCAACCGCACCGCAGCGCCGGCGACCACATTGCCGGTACCGCCGGTGGCGCCGCAGTGGTGGCCAGCGTCGGCGGCTTCGGCAAGCCGCGCACCCAGCTGGCATCACCCTACAGCTTGGGCGAGATTTTCAAGGCCTGGTCGCCGTTTCTGATCCTCACCGTGCTGGTGACCATCTGGACCCTGAAACCCTTCAAGGCCCTGTTCGCCGCCGGCGGCGCCATGTACTCGACGGTGTTCAACTTCGCCATCCCGCACCTGGACCAGCTGGTGATCAAGATGGCGCCGATTGCCGCCACGCCCACACCTATTGCTGCCGTGTTCAAACTGGACCCGATCGCCGCCACCGGCACCGCCATTTTCCTCGCCGCACTGGTCTCCATGGCCGTGTTGAAGATCAAGGCGAAGATTGGTCTTACCACTTTCTTTGAAACCCTGTACGAGCTGCGTTGGCCCATCCTGTCCATCGGCATGGTGCTGGCCTTCGCCTTCGTCACCAACTACTCGGGCATGTCGTCGACCATGGCGTTGGTACTGGCAGGCACCGGCGCAGCGTTCCCGTTCTTCTCGCCGTTCCTGGGCTGGCTGGGGGTGTTCCTGACCGGTTCCGACACCTCCTCCAACGCGCTGTTCAGCTCGTTGCAGGCCACCACCGCGCACCAGATCAACGTCAGCGACACCCTGCTGGTAGCCGCCAACACCAGCGGCGGCGTGACCGGCAAGATGATCTCGCCGCAATCCATCGCCGTCGCCTGCGCCGCCACCGGGCTGGTGGGCAAGGAGTCGGACCTGTTCCGCTTCACCCTAAAGCACAGCCTGTTCTTCGCCACCATCGTCGGCCTGATCACCCTGGCCCAGGCCTACTGGTTCACCGGCATGCTGGTGCATTGACGCAACACACCCGGAGACAACGCCTGATGAGCGAGCTTTTCCACAACGCCATGCCCAACGCCACCCGCGTTGCGCCCCCCATTCCCCAGCCGCGCAGCTACCCTGCGGCGAAGCCTGCGCGGGTGTACCTGTTCGGCACCTGCGTGGTCGACCTGTTCTACCCCGAGGCCGGCATGGATGCGATCCGCCTGCTGGAACGCGAAGGCATCCGCGTCGACTTCCCACAGGGCCAGACCTGCTGCGGCCAGCCGGCCTACACCAGCGGCTACACCGACCAGGCCCGGGAAGTGGCGCGCACGCAGCTCAAGCTGTTCGCCAACGACCAGCCCGTGGTAGTGCCCTCGGGCTCCTGCGCCGGCATGCTGCGCCAGCATTACGCCGATCTGTTCAAGGGCGAACCGGCCATGCTCGAACAGGTGCAGTCCCTGGCCGAACGCACCTATGAGCTGGCCGAATTCCTGCTGCACGTGTGCAAGGTGCAGCTAAAGGACAGCGGCCAACCGGTGAAAGTGGCGCTGCACACCTCATGCTCGGCCCGCCGCGAAATGAACACCCACCTGCACGGCCGCGCCCTGCTGGCCCAGCTTGGCAACGTGGAACGCGTGGAGCACAGCCACGAAAGTGAATGCTGCGGCTTCGGTGGGACGTTCAGCGTGCGCATGCCAGACATTTCCGGCGCCATGGTGGCCGACAAGACCCGCAACCTGAAGGAATCCGGCGCCCACCAGGTGCTCAGCGCCGACTGCGGCTGCCTGATGAACATCAACGGCGCCCTGGAAAAACAACGCGAGGCCCTGCGCGGCCAACACCTGGCCACGTTCCTGTGGCAGCGCAGCGGGAGTGGCCAATGACCAGCCAGGCACGCATTCCCGCCGTCGAAATTGAAGACGACTTCCGCACCCGCGCCCACCAGGCGCTGGGCGACACGCAGCTGCGCAACAACTTCCGCACCGCCATGGATTCGCTGATGACCAAGCGCGCCGTGGCCTTCGCCGACCCCGACGAGCGCGAGCAACTGCGCGCCCTGGGCAATGCCATCCGCGCCCGCGCCCTGTCGAAGCTGCCCGACCTGCTGGAAACCCTGGAAACCAACCTCACCCGCAACGGCGTCAAGGTGCACTGGGCCGAGACCGTGGGCGAAGCCAACGCCGTCGTCCAGGGCATCATCGACGCCCACGGCGCGCGCCAGGTGATCAAGGGCAAGTCCATGGTCAGCGAAGAGATGGAAATGAACCACGCGCTGGAGGCCCGCGGCATCGAATGCCTGGAGTCCGACATGGGCGAGTACATTGTCCAGCTGGATCACGAGAAGCCGTCCCACATCATCATGCCGGCCATCCACAAGAACGCCGGCCAGGTCGCGTCGCTGTTCCACGACAAACTCGGCGTGGAATACACCAGGGACGTCGACCAGCTGATCCAGATCGGCCGCCGCGTGCTGCGGCAGAAATTCTTCGAGGCCGACATCGGCGTGTCCGGCGTCAACTTTGCCGTGGCCGAGACCGGCACCCTGCTGCTGGTGGAAAACGAAGGCAACGGCCGCATGACCACCAGCGTGCCCCCTGTGCACATCGCCGTCACCGGCATCGAGAAGGTGGTGGAAAACCTGCGCGACACCGTGCCCCTGCTGTCGCTGCTGACCCGCTCGGCGCTGGGCATTCCCATCACCACCTACGTCAACATGATCAGCGGCCCGCGCAAGGCCGACGAGCTCGACGGCCCCCAGGAAGTGCACCTGGTGCTGCTGGACAACGGCCGCAGCCAGGCCTTCGCCGACAGCGAGCTGCGCCAGACCCTCAACTGCATCCGCTGCGGCGCCTGCATGAACCACTGCCCGGTGTACACCCGCGTCGGCGGCCACACCTACGGCGAGGTGTACCCCGGCCCCATCGGCAAAATCATCACCCCGCACCTGGTGGGCCTGGCCAAGGTGCCGGACCACCCCAGCGCCTCGTCGCTGTGCGGCGCCTGCGGTGAAGTGTGCCCGGTTAAAATCCCCATCCCGGCCATCCTGCGGCGCCTGCGCGAGGAAAACGTCAAGCCCCCGGGCAGCCCACATCAAGTGATGCGCGGCCAGGGCAGCAAGTATTCGCGCAAGGAGCGCTTCATCTGGAACGCCTGGGCCACGCTCAACCGCTCGCCGCTGCTGTACCGCGCGTTCAGCTTCTGCGCCACGCGCCTGCGCAGCCTGGCGCCGAACAACGTCGGCCCGTGGACGCAAAACCACAGCGCACCGAAACCCGCCGCGCGCTCACTGCACGACCTGGCCCGCGAACACCTGGGAGACAACCAATGAGCGCGAAACAGAACATTCTCGGGAAACTGCGGAAAAGCCTGACCGGCACCACGCCCATTGTGGATAACTTCGACGAAGCGCTGGTCACCCGCCCGTGGACTTATCCACAAGGCGAACGCCTGGCCCAGCTGCGCAAGCTGATGGAAGCCGTGCACACCGAAATCCACCTGACCAGCGACGCTGCCTGGCCGGCGCTGCTGGCGCAGTTGCTGCGCGACCGCCAGCTGCCCAACCTGCTGATCGCCCCCGGCACGCCCCACGGCCGGCGCGTCAGCGAACATTGGCAAAGCGAAACCGGCCTGCCCGCCCTGAAAGCCTACGACCGCCCCGTGGAAGAATGGAAAGCCGAGCTGTTCAACGACACCAGCGCCGGCCTCACCAGCACCCTGGGCGCCATCGCCGCCACCGGCAGCCTTATCCTGTGGCCGACCCGCGAGGAACCGCGGCTGATGAGCCTGGTGCCGCCGGTGCATTTCGCCCTGTTGAAGGCCAGCGAAATCCACGACAACTTCTACAGCGTGCAACGCCAGTTCAACTGGGCCGGCGGCATGCCCACCAACGCGCTGCTAATCTCCGGGCCATCGAAGACCGCCGACATCGAACAGGTGCTGGCCTATGGCGCCCACGGGCCCAAGGACCTGGTGGTACTGATTCTGGAGGACCAATGAGCCTGCCCGCTGCCTTCCTGCGTGACGCCTGCCAACTGATTCCGGCCGCACGCCGGTTCGACGACCCCACCTCCACCCTGGCCTTCGGCACCGACGCCAGTTTTTACCGGCTGATTCCCAAGCTGGTGATTCGCGTGGAATCCGAAGACGAAGTGGTGGCCCTGCTCAAGCTGGCCCACCAGCACCAGGTGCCCGTTACCTTCCGTGCCGCGGGCACCAGCCTGTCCGGGCAGGCCATCAGCGACTCGGTGCTGCTGGTGCTGGGCGACAACTGGAACGGCCGCGAAATTCGCGGCCAGGGAAGGCAGATCCGCCTGCAGCCCGGCGTCATCGGCGCCCAGGCCAACGCCTGGCTGGCACCGTTCGGGCGCAAGATCGGCCCCGACCCGGCGTCCATCAACGCCTGCAAAATCGGCGGCATCGTCGCCAACAACGCCAGCGGCATGTGCTGCGGCACCGCGCAAAACACCTACCACACCCTGGCCGGCATCCGCCTGGTGCTGGCCGACGGCACCCGCCTGGACAGCGAAGACCCGGCCAGCGTCGCCGCCTTCCGCCACAGCCACGGCACCCTACTGGAGCGCCTGGCGGAACTGGGCCGCGAGACCCGCGCCAACGCCGAACTGGCCGCACGAATCCGACACAAATACCGTCTGAAAAACACCACCGGCCTGTCACTCAACGCCCTGGTGGACTACGACGACCCGCTGGACATCCTCAGCCACTTGCTGGTGGGCTCCGAAGGCACCCTGGGCTTCATCAGCGCCGTCACCTACGACACCGTCATCGACCACCCTTTCAAGGCCTCGGCGCTTATCGTCTTCCCCAGCGTGGAAACCTGCTGCAACGCCGTCACCGTGCTCAAGACCCAACCGGTGGCCGCCGTGGAACTGCTGGACCGCCGCAGCCTGCGCTCGGTGCAGAACATGAAAGGCATGCCCGCGTTCGTCCGCGAATTGTCCGACGGCGCCTGCGCCCTGCTGATCGAAAGCCGCGCCGCCAGCCAGGCCCTGCTGCACGAACAACTCGCGCTGATCATGGCCGCCCTGGCGCCCTTCCCGGTAGAACGCCAGGTCGACTTCAGCGAAGACCCGGTGGAAAACGCCCGGCTGTGGGCCATCCGCAAAGACACCTTCCCGGCAGTGGGCGCCGTGCGCCAGACCGGCACCACGGTGATCATCGAAGACGTGACCTTCCCCGTCGAACAGTTGGCCATCGGCGTCAACCGCCTCATCGCCCTGTTCGACAAACACCGCTACGACGAAGCCATCCTGTTCGGCCACGCCCTGGAGGGCAACCTGCACTTCGTCTTCACCCAGGGCTTCAACAACCCCGCGGAAGTGGCGCGCTACCAGGCGTTCATGGACGACGTGGCGCAGTTGGTGGCGGTGGAATTCGGCGGCTCGCTGAAAGCCGAGCACGGCACCGGCCGCAACATGGCGCCCTTTGTCGAACTGGAATGGGGCCACGACGCCTACCAGCTGATGTGGCAGCTCAAGCGCCTGCTCGACCCCACCGGCATCCTCAACCCTGACGTGGTGCTCAGCGAAGACCCAGACATCCACCTGAAAAATCTGAAGCCAATGCCCGCGGCGGACGGCATCGTCGACAAGTGCATCGAGTGCGGCTTCTGCGAGCCGGTGTGCCCATCCAAAGGCCTGACCCTCAGCCCACGGCAGCGCATCGTGATGTGGCGCGACATCCAGGCAAAAAAACGCGCAGGCCTAGACACCAGCGCCCTGGAACAGGACTTCCAATATCAGGGCATCGACACCTGCGCCGCCACCGGCCTGTGCGCCCAGCGCTGCCCGGTGGGCATCAACACCGGCGAACTGGTGAAAAAACTGCGCGCCCGCAACGCCACAAACCTCAAGGCGGCCACCTGGCTGGGCGAACACTTCAGCACCGCCCTGCAAGGCGCGCGCTTCACCCTGCACGTGGCCAACGGTGCACGCATGCTGCTGGGCGCGCCGCGCCTGGCCAGCCTGTCCGCCAGCCTCACCCGCGCCTCCAAAGGCCGCGTGCCGCGGTGGACCGCCGCCATGCCGCAACCGGAAAATGCCATCCGCATCACCCCGCCGGTCACCGACGCCCGCCCCCGCGTGGTGTACCTGGCCGCCTGCGTGTCCCGCGTCATGGGCCCGGCCGCCAGCGACCGCGAACAAATGTCCCTGCTCGACAAAACCCGCGGCCTGCTGGAAAAAGCCGGCTACCAGGTCATATTCCCCGCCAACCAGGACAGCCTCTGCTGCGGCCAGCCCTTCGCCTCCAAAGGCTACGCCGAGCAAGCCGAACACAAACGCCAGGAACTCATCGCCGCCCTGCTCACCGCCAGCCGCGGCGGCCTCGACCCCATCTACTGCGACACCAGCCCCTGCACCCTGCGCCTGGTGCAAGACCTTGCCGACACCCGCCTGGACCTCTACGACCCGGTGCGCTTCATCCGCACCCACCTGCTGGACAAACTGGTGTTCACCCCGCAAGACACACACATCGCCGTGCACGTCACCTGCAGCACCCAGCACCTGGGCGAAAGCCAGGCCCTCATCGACCTGGCGCGGCGCTGCAGCACAAAGGTCGTCATCCCCGAAGGCATCCACTGCTGCGGCTTCGCTGGCGACAAAGGCTTCACCACCCCCGAACTCAACGACCACGCCCTGCGCACGCTAAAGGATGCCGTCCAATACTGCGAAGAAGGCATTTCCACCAGCCGCACCTGCGAAATAGGCCTCAGCAGCCACAGCGGCATCGACTACCACGGCCTCGTCTACCTGGTAGACCGCGTCACCCGCCCGCGGGCAACCTGAGGCCTGCAAGAAGCCGACCCCGTAGCCGCTGCCGCCAGGCTGCGCTGGCCCTATGTTTCACTGAAAATCTTCAGGCTTCATACCGCCCAGCGCAGCCTACGGCAGCGGCTACAGAAGTATTCTGTTGCAATTGAAATGGCTTTTTCACACTATCCCCGCGCAAATATTTCGAACCCCTTGCAACCCCCAAAGTCCATCTATCAAGGCCTGCTAAAAAGGCTCAATCGCGCTCGGTGCCTGAGCCTTTCCCGGTCGGCGCTGCCGAGTCTTCCACGTCGAGGAGACTTACCATGAAACGTCTTACCCTGACCGGCCTGTGCATGGCCGCCGCCCTGATGACCTCCCACGCCTTCGCCGCCGACGACCTGTGCGCCGCCAACCTGCAGAAAATCGACGACGCCGACAAAACCGCCGGCAGCGCCTCCGCGCAAATCATGGATTCCAGCAAGGAAGACATCCAGAAAGCCCAGGCAGCCCAGGCCGCCGGCGACAAGAAAACCTGCATCGCCCTGTCCACCCGCGTGCTGGGTGACATCGACAAGGCCACCAACACCGACGGCAAATCGCAGTAAAACCGCCCAGACGTGACAGACGGTCGACTCCCGCCACGTTTTGCCGTACACTGATCGTCCTGCCCGCTAGCGCGGACAGGCAAGAGCAGAAAGCGGGGCCGATTAGGATTCGACGCCGGTAACGAAACTCTAGGTGCATGCCGAGTGGGTAACAGAACTCGTAAATCCACTGTTGCAAACTTTATAATTGCCAATGATGACAATTACGGGGAATTCGCTCTCGCCGCGTAAGCGGTGTTAGCTTTCCCTTCTGGTAGCTTCGGCTCCAGCAATCGTTAGAGGATGTCTGTAAACTCGAAGCGATTGTCATATAGAACAGAATCGTCGCCTAGTACGTTGTGGACGAAGCGCCTAAAACTTACACAACTCGCCTGAAGCACCCTGCCCGTCGGGCGGCCGAGGGTTAACTTAATAGACACGGCTAAGCATGTAGAACCGACAGCAGAGTACTGGCGGACGGGGGTTCAAATCCCCCCGGCTCCACCAAACAAAGCGTCACGAAAAAGGCACCTCTAGCAGGTGCCTTTTTTTGTTTCCGGGTGGTTGTTTTTGCGCCCTTCATCCCCGCCAGAGATCACTGCCCATGCTCCAAGAACGACTGGAATTGCTGAAGCTTCCCAAGCCTGCACGCGGCGCGATTGATGACCTGGTGCGGGCGTTGAATGCGGCTAGTACGCGGGAGGATCTAGAGCGTGAAGCGGCGCTGCAGATCGACGTGATTGCCGAGCTGGCGAGTGGCCGGAAGGTGCGGCCTGCGGATGTTGAAACGCTGTACATCATCTTCGATGATGCCGTACAAGAGCGGTTGCAAGCGCTGCAGTAATAGACCTGCTCGGCACCATTTCCGTAGGAGCCGAGCTTGCTCGCGATAGCGCCCGCCTGACCACCACGCATCTTCGCTACCACCCCTGTGGGAGCGGGCTCTGCCCGCGAAAAACCCACCGCGAACCGTAGCCGCTGCCGCAGGCTGCGCTGGCCGGGAGCCCCACCCAAAATCCCCAGCACACCCCACCTTGCGACAAACCCCATCCCCCGTTACCCTTCCCTCCGTCGCTGCCAAATCAGCGACCTGGGCGTAGGAACCCGGAACAAAACTAGGCGCGCACGTGCCAACCGTATCGACTGCAAGCGCTCACGCGCACCTGCAGCACGCTATGGCAGCTGTGCGTGGGCACGCTCGCGCGTGGCCGGTTGCCTAGAGTTCCGGTATTCCTACCCCACGTACAGCTGCCACCCAAAGCCCGTAGGAAGGCCAGTGGCAGCTCCATAACTCTGGGAGCTAGACCATGAATCATGACGTTCAGGAATTGACTGTCGAGCAGCTGCTTTTCGATATCGATGGGATATTGCGGGCTGCGAAGGCTACGGCTTATGAGAATGCTGATGAGCTGGTGGGAGATCGGAGGGATTTTGGGTTTGCGGTGGTGCATTTGATTGAAGTGGCGCGGGGGAAGGTGGATTTGGCTTTGCGGGTGCAGGGTCCAGGATCGCTTGGTCAGCCACGGCAGGCGCTCGATGGCCAGCATCATCCTGAATGAACATGGGTGGGAGCCGGAACTCATCGAAGTGGCGTTGGCGCACGTCGACAAGGATGGGGTGCGCAGCGCCTACAACCGTGCCGACTACATTGAGCGCCGACGCCCGATGATGGCTTGGTGGAGGGAGTACATCCAGAAAGCCGCCACCGGAAGTCTGCTCGCCTCTGCATACGGCCAAGTCAGAGACAAGAACATGGTGCCGATACGCTAGCTCTGTACGGCGCAAGAACGGCAGCAGCAACAACTGAGCATTCAAGATTCAGGGAAAGCAGCCTCGCTTATCCGCTTCTCAGCACGGGGCCATCCAAACAGGGCTGCAAAGCCGCCCTGTTTGGATGGACCTTACTTTGAAGAGCTAAAAGCAAACACGTTGTCCGGAATTTGCCACGGAACTCCACCCGTGGACAATCGTGCTTCAAGTCCAAAGTGGCCCTGAATTTCGAACCTTGACCGGGTTTATCCACACGCGTAGAACTGGCCGTGCAAGCGCTGTCGATGACAGCACCCCAGGTGACCCGAACCTTAAAGGTCACGCCGCTCCCGCGGTGGTTCTCCCCAAGGGCGATTCGCATCCGGCAGCTCGCCCGGTCACCTCCCCGGTGATGAATGCTCTTACACATATGGCCCTCGTGCGCCTGACATACCGTACCTCGCTGCCCTGCAGCAACCTATCCGCTTGGCCGAATATTGCGCCAACCTGTGCCCGTCTCTTTCTTCTGGAAAGAGACGGGCACTTCTACCACTGCTACAGCCCTGATCGCACATAGCTTTGCGGCATTCCCCCTTGTGACAATCGGCGTGACAAACGCCGATGTCACCAGCAACAGCGCTGTAGATGATGGTGCCGCAGACCCGGGAATGGACTGCACCTGACTGACAGTCAGGCATGCCCCGGTCATCGCATTGCTGCGTTCACCCGGTTCAGGATCTCGCGGCACTGGTCTCGTCAGCCCGTGCAGCCTCCACCCGCCCATCGGCAACGGTGCTCAGGAGGTCAGATCATGAGATGCCCTTGCTCCCGGTCGTAAGGAGCCGCCAGTCCCGCGTAGTGGACATTCCCCACAGGTCGCAGGGGCCTTGATCCCTGATAACACTCAACATCCTTGGCGGGATGACGTGGGGCGAGGATCGAAGAGCGGACGATGAGGTGACCGACATGGCATTGGTGGGTAAACGCCATGGCCGTAACTTCGGCTATGGCAGGCAATTGAGCTATGCAGGACCACAGGCGTTGAAAGACATGTTCGGCGGTGGCCACTACGGCACGGTCAAAGCGCACTGTGATCGGTGGCAGGCATTCGTCAAATGGTGCCGCTCCGAACAGGGCCCCGGTATCAATGATGCGCGACAGATTGATCGGAAGGTGTTGGCGGACTATGCGGCGTATCTGCGCGAAGTGGTTGGGCGCGGTGATCTCGCCGTCAGCACCGCATAAAACCGGCTATCCAGCGTTAACAGGACAATGGCGGTGCTTCGCGGTGATCAGTGCGTGAAATTGCTCAGTCCGAGCAAGGCATTGGGGATGCAGCGCAACCGAGTTCGGCAATCGGTACCGCAGGGGCAAGATCGCGAGCAGGTGAAGCAGATCATTGATGCGCTGTGTCGTAGTGGCCAGTTTCGGGTGGCAGCTATTGTTCTGTTGGCGCGGGCTACGGGCATGAGATTGCGTGAGGCGATTTTGGCTGATCTGCCAAGGTTATGCCGTGAGGCGAGCAAGCTCGGCAGGATCAGTATTCAGGACGGCACCAAGGGCGGCCGGGCTGGGGCGTCGGCGCAACGTTGAATTGGAGTGGATGATCATGCCCTAGATGCACTGGCGTTCGCAACGAAAGCATCGCCAGCAGGTAGTTGCAACATGATTGCGCCGAAACGAAACTATAAGAGTGTCCTGCAAAAAATTGCGCGACCCGCTCGGAAGATCTTGCACGCTCACCGCATCAAAGGGGCCATGAGCTGCGTGCGGCGTACGCGTGTGAACGCTACGAGTACGTCACTCGAAATATGGCACCAATTAACGGTGGAGCTCTTTACCGGCATGATCGTTATTCAGACGCTAAAGCCCGAATACAAATCGCCCATGAGCTGGGACATGGTCGAATTGATATTATCTCTGCGTATATCGGGGGCTCGGGATGAGTAAATCATTCAATATGGAGCTCTTCATAGCTGGCGTGTTGAGTGGATCGTATGCAACGCAGCAACGCCATGTACGTCAGGCTAAGTTTATTCAGTTCGCCATCGAAAAGCGGTGGGGGCGGGATACCCCCTGGAAATGGCAGAGGAAGCATTTATACTGGTTTCTACGCCATCGCCTCAATCACCACAGTCATGCAACTCGCTATTACTACCGCCTGACGGTTCAGCCCATAACCGTGAGGTTGGGCAAAGGCTAGGTTTTCGAGGACTGAACCGCGTCTTTTTCCGTTGACACGTCGACCATTGACACTGGCTGCGATCGTTTTACACGGAAAACGGTGATCTAACACTATGGGCTGCGCTTTACGTTTTTTGGACGACCTAGCTCTCACGCGAGAATGTGGGCTAGCAGCTAGGCATCTTGCACAAGCAATCGCGGTTTAGGCATTGAAAACCCTCACCTGATGATGGCACACTGACAGAGCACTACGGACTCGCCATCAGCTGTACCGATTCGGCTAAAGAGCGATGTATTTCCATAATTTCTGAAAGCTAGCGGCTGTGAGATTTGGATTAGGACATGACAATTGGGAAATTTTTAAAAAAATACATCTCCAACACCCGAAGATACGCTCCAAGATCGCTTCTATTAGCTGCCGCTCTCTTATTACTGACCATCTTTGTGCTTGTTCGTCCAGCCAATGCTTCAAACCCTGAAGCCTCAAGAATATACGTAGTTGAAAAAAATCCAAACGCGACAACATCTAGTAATTCAGAAACAGAAATGGTAGTACGCACTGCAGTCGCAGAAAATGCACTAATAACGACAAAAGAAATCAGCAAATTGGCAGTAAAAATCAGCAGCCAGCAAGAAGAAATAAAAGCGCTTCGTAAACAGATAGAAAATTTCGAAAAGCCTGGCGATATCAACACTATAACTATAGTACTCACATGCGTATCTGTATTGATAACCATACTTGGAGTAGTATTCGCGATACTATCTATTTTTGGATATACAAACATACGCGAAGAAGCTGCCAGAAGCGCAAAAACAGCTGCAAAAGACACTGTCGAGAAAATAACAAAAGAAGAGCTACCTGCTGAAACAGAAAAAAACATCATAGCGCTGATGGAAAACAAGCGATTTGATAAAATAATTCAAAATGCCGTTGAAAATGTGATGTACAGGGGCATTTCCATTGCAGATGAAGCCTCAGAAAATGGAGACACCAATTGAAATATTCTTTTGAATGGAACTCTCTGAACGATTTTCAACGTCAGATTATTCTCCAGCACCAAGCCTCCTTCCCTGTGGCAGTAGGTGCAATTGCGAAAGACTTCGAAATAACTGTAATGAAGTCAACAATGCCCGGCTCAATTTCGGGTGAAATAAGAGAGGCAGAAGGTAAAGTAACAATAAAAGTCAATAGGCATGATGTGAGGGAGCGCCAGCGTTTCACAATCGCCCATGAAATTTCTCATTTTTTATTGCATCGTGACCGATTGGCTAACGGAATTACCGACGACGTCCTTTATCGTTCGGGATTAACAGATGATCTGGAAAGACAAGCTAATCGATTAGCTGCAGACATAATAATGCCGTATAACCTCATACAAGTTGCACTAGCAAATTTAAACTCTTTAAAAGCCGAAGAGAAACTCAAAAACATATCAGAGCTTGCGCAAGTTTCCTTGGCAGCGGTTAGAATCAGACTTGGAAAGTAACTGTCATGCATAAAAACTTCGACAATTGGAAATACATCCCTTTACTGGCCATTAGCATTGCAGAAATAACTGCGATGGAACAGCTTCCAGATAAAGACAGAGATATGATACTTCCGCTATTTCCGCTTAAAGGATGGGCAAGTGCCCACAAACTTTCGAGCTCTATCAAAAAAATCAGGGAGGCTACTGGCTCCAGGCCTTGGATTGCTGACATCGACACAAAATTTCTTTCTTCCAATAAAACCTTCTTATTTACTGGCTCTTTTCCTGAGCGCCCAGTTTTTCACGAGCTACAGAAGCTTCTCGATCCTCACGACGCTTTTAATAATTGGTATGAGTTCATTAAAGACCATGAAGAAACTATTCCCTGTCTCCGACTCGAAAACCTGGAAGACCTAGAGGAACTACACGAGCAGGCAATCAAGTTATGTGCATTAGCCCGCGGACTGGTTATCAGACTAAATCCAACACCCGAAAACTACGAAAGGCAAGAGCTAATACTTAAAGCACTGGGCGCAGAAGTTCTAGAAAAAACTCTTATGATATACGACCTAGGACAAATAGATGCAAAATTCAGCGAAAGAATCAATACTTTAGCTTCGTTCATAACTTCAGCTCGGGTTCATGCCAGCAGCCTAGAAATAGCTGTAAGCGCATCATCTTTCCCCTATGGTTTTGCCGGGCAAAAACAAGGAGAAAACTCAATATATGAACGAATGCTTTACAACCAAATATCCGAGCGCGCCGACTTAAAGCCAATTATATATTCGGACAGAGGAAGCGCTAGGGCCGACAAACAAGATGGTGGTGCAGGAACCCCACCTCCAAGAATTGATTACCCGTTAAAAAAGGACTGGAAATTTGTTCGGCGAGAGGTAGATGATGACGCACCGAATGCCCAAGAGAGACGTCGCGCAGCTTATATAGAGATAGCCAAGGAAATAACCACCAATACATATTGGATTCCTGAGCTCAGGCTATGGGGAACTCAGCAGATTGAAATAACTGCGGAAGGAAGCGAATTTGGAATAAGCAGCCCAATGCGTTCAACTGCTGTCAGGATAAACATCCACCTATTCAACCAACTTCACTACGACACGGAAACTTCAGAGATTGATACTGACGAAGAATGGACAGACTGAGAGCCCAGGTCCCCAACTAGACAATTACTTTGTAAGGACTTAACAGGTCTACGTCTAACGGGGACACTCTTCCTTCCAAGAAGGCCTTCTTCATAAATCGCTCAGACGCCATCAAAAACCTATTATGTAGCCCGTCTGCTAAAACAGACTTAATATCCGACTTCGATAGGCGTGAAATACGCCCCCTAACAGCAACCTTCAGGTCGTAGATCCCTAACTCAGCTGGTACGACACCAACCTTCTTAGCTAACATCGAAAGCTCACGTCGCGTCATGAGATCAAGATAGTTTTCTTTACAGGCTCCTTTTATTATCTTTTCCTTTCGCACCACCTTCAAACTATCCTTCGAAACCTCCCACACCCCTACGCGTTTATCGACCAACAGCTCCTCCACTTTCCTTACAAACTTCGGAGCGACCGCAACGACAACCTTGTCAAAATATTTACAGTACTCATCAACCTGCCCAATCAAACGAGCCAAAGTATCCTTTTCGCTTTTTATTTCTACTGCAATCATTTTACCTTCGCATACATACCCAAGATCTAGTCGTCTAACCTTTTTCGCCAGACTCATCTCACTAAAAACCAGCCCTTCCCTAGTTAAACTTCCGCTAGAAATCAAATGACTAAGCACCAGCGATTTTATTTCCTTCTCCCGCACCAACACCTCCCCAAAAATAGTAAAATCTCTGCAGCAAACAATTTTAAAACTGCAAAAAATATTCTATATCACACCTAAAAAAATCTCAAGCATTTAAATCTCCCCAAAACCCACAACCAACTGAATGAGCAATTTTCAAACCCGCATTATGAAATACCATATGACACTATAGAAAAGTGCACACACAGGATAGAAAGATCAAACTTTACGATAGGCAATTTTACGAAATCATCCATCTATCCAAGGGCACGTATACATCCCCCCCAACAAGCTAGAAAACAAAGCCCATACGCTAAAAATCAAACTGATCGTACGACATCATAATCACCAGTTGAAGAGTATGTCCCTTGTCTGCGATAACGCACCCGCGTGCATGACCCAGAATATAAGCTGATAAAAAGCGAGTGCAGACCGGAAATAAGATCGGCAAATGGTATTTTGTAAAACGAAGCCCGCTCAGCCCTGAAAAGTCTTACAATCCAAGGTATGAATTCCTACGGGCCGTCTGCCCTTCACTGATAACCAAGAGATAACCCCGTGAGTGACCCAGATTGCCCTGCCGCGCCGCTGGTCGACACAACGCAGCTAGCCGCCACCCTTCAGCGTTTCACAGATGATCGCGACTGGCAGCAGTTCCACTCCCCCAAAAATCTCATCCTGGCCCTCACTGGCGAGGTAGGCGAGCTGTGCGAGATTTTCCAATGGATGAGCGATGCCGACGCAATTTCCGCCGCAACAGATCCCGAGATCGGCCAAGCCGTCAAGGACGAACTGGCGGACGTACTGATGTACCTCGCTCGCCTGAGCAGCGTACTCGGCATTGACCTCAACGAGGCCGTGACACAGAAACTCGCCTCGAATGGCCAGAAGTACCCCGTGGATAAAGCCAGAAGCAGCAGCAAAAAGTACGACCGACTTTGACCAACACGCACCTAAGGACAACCCGTGATCGTTTACGCTGCGACCAAACAGCAATTTCTTAAAGACAACGATAACGATGACATTGAGGATGTCATCCACAGGCATTACAAGGAAGCTACCGGCAAGAACGTTGGCTCCTCGGAAATAAGGTCATGGCAAGGGTCCCTGACGTACATGGCCAAGGTCCTTAGAGATGAGGACCTCCCGAGCGATGCAGGCCTGGCCATTGAATTGCACATTCCGCAGTCGTCGAAGCGAATCGACTTTCTACTCACCGGTCGCGACGAAAACCAGGCAAAAAAGGCCGTACTGATCGAGCTGAAGCAATGGAGCAAGGCCAACGCCACAACCAAGGATGCCATCGTCAAAACGGCGTTGGGTGGCGGCCTCATTGAGACCATTCACCCGTCCTATCAGGTTTGGTCATATGCAGCGCTGTTGGAAGGCTTCAACGAGGCGGTGTATGACAAAAGCATCGAAATCCGTCCGTGTGCCTACCTTCACAACTATGTCAGTGACGGCATCATAGATTCGGCTCACTACGAGCCCCACATCAGCAAGGCTCCGCTGTTTCTGAAAGGCCCGGAAGAGCTCAGTAAACTCAGAAGCTTTCTGAAAAGACATATAAGTCATGGCGACAACAAAGAGGTTCTTTACGAGCTTTCCGAAGGAAAAATTCGCCCGTCCAAGGCGCTAGCCGAAGCCCTCGGTGGGTTGATGAAAGGCAAACCCGAGTTCGTATTGATTGACGATCAGAAAGCAATTTTTGAGTCGGCGCTGGCTGCGGCAAGCGAGGCCTCGGACCAAGCCCCCAAGGTGATGATCATTGAAGGTGGACCGGGCACCGGGAAGACCGTTCTGGCTATCAATCTGCTGGTGAGGCTCACTGAATTGAAGCTGATGAGCAAATACGTCTCCAAGAACGCAGCCCCGCGCAAGGTCTACGAGAGCAAACTGGTTGGCACCATCAAGCGTAGCCATTTCTCGAATTTCTTCTCAGGCTCTGGGGCATTCATCGACACTGAGCCCAACACATTCGATGCGCTTATCGTAGACGAAGCTCACCGGCTAAATGAGAAAAGCGGGCTTTATGGAAACCTTGGGGAAAATCAGATCAAGGAGCTGATTGACTCAGCGAAATGCTCCATTTTTTTTATTGATGAGGACCAGCGTGTAACCTTGAGCGATATCGGCAGTAAACAGGCGATTCGCGCCTTTGCGAAAGCTAAGGGTGCTGTGGTTGAAGAACACGCGCTGTCTTCGCAGTTTCGCTGCAGTGGTTCTGACGGTTACCTGGCATGGCTGGATGACACGCTAGGCATTCGCTCGACGGCAAATCCGACGCTTGAGACTCAAGAGTACGAGTTTAAAGTGTTCGACTCACCTAAGGCGATGCATGAAGCAATCAACGAGAAAAACCACGGAAATAAAGCTCGTGTGGTCGCGGGCTATTGCTGGCCTTGGTTGAGCAAGAAAGACCCCGCCGCTGCTGATATCGTGATTGGTGACTACAAACGCCAATGGAATCTGGATCAGGATGGCAGCCTATGGATCATCGCTGAAAACTCCATTGAGCAGGTTGGCTGCATTCATACCTGCCAAGGTTTGGAGGTCGACTACATCGGGGTGATTATCGGACCAGATCTGGTCGTACGTGACGGTAAGGTCGTGACATCCCCAGATGAGCGCGACAAGCACGATAAATCGATTCGCGGCTGGAAAAAGATGATGAAAGAGCAACCTACCCTCGCGAAAAATGAAACAGACCTGATCATCAAGAATACATACCGAACCCTGATGACACGCGGGATGAAAGGTTGCTATCTGTACTGCACCGACAAAGAGACTGCGGAATACTTCGAGAGTCGGCTTAGCCAACACCGCAATCATTGACGCAATCGTTTGCTAGAAGCCCCTATTCATGCGAGTGGAGACATCGTACGCGCAGGGGCGACAATCGTAAGCGTCCACCCAACTCACCTTACGTAAGTCAGGTCGGCACCCACTGATGCGGCAGCAATTGCCCGATCTCGCTGGCCCGCTGTGTCGGTAGTGCTTTCTTGCTGGCCTGGGAGAGATAGCTAAACTCTGACAGGTCGAGGGTTTGCACCTCAACGATACTGAACTCGCTGGAGGCGGTTGCGTGCTGCCGAGGGCTGATGATTTCGAAACGCTCGAGTTACCGCCCTCCATCGTGCAATCGTGCAGTGTCCAAATAGGGGGGATGAGCGACCGCCCGGAGGACGGCCGGGGCAGGAGACCACATGGCCAGCCTAGCCCAAACGACGGCGTCGTTACCGACGCACCTCAATTTTGTAGAAATAATCTTCGATGCTCAGGCGCCGGCGATCCGAGGTGACTGCATCGTTGATCGCGTTTTTAAGTCGAACGTAGTGTCGGCAGTTCTGAGCACGACTGAGATCGGCAATAGGCTTTAAGGCTCGCAGGAACTCGTTATAACTGCTCACTGGCCGACTCATTACCTGATCGATGTTAGGCAGTTCTTTGGCATCTGCCTGTCGGCTTTCAGGCCACGCAGACTCAAGGCTCAAGTCGCCCTCTCGCAGCTCCAGCGTGAAGAGCATTTGCACCTTCCCAGTCTTTTCGTCCGCCCAGCACGGGGGGAAGTCCATACCACCATTAGCCTCCAACCGGTGTTTGAGGTAGAGCAGCTGGCCTTTAAGGTCTGCGTTTTCTTTCTTCACGGCGATAGGGTTGCCCGGATCAGCTTGCATCGCCGTGAAGTGCTGGTACTCCTCCGCCAGTTTCTGCATCTTCTCGAGGCTGCTCTTGCCTTCAAGGCTGGCGAGGGCCGGGGATTTATCCAGTAATTGCTCCAGGGCATCGAGCTTGCCAAGTGATGCCTCGACTTGCTCTTTGAGAAACTTGACGTCATTGGCTTTGTCGACGTCCTGAGGATCCTTCAGCGACTTCTGCACCGCCTCTTTTAACGATGTTGCTAAGGCCATAGCATCTTCAACCCGTTTCTTCACGAGCTGACCGCCGTCGCCGCCCGCCGCCTCCACCATTTTCTGTAGCTCACCAAGGGCGGTAATCTTCTGTTCCTGCTCGTCCAGTAGCTGCTTCAATCGCACAACGTCCTGCTTTGCCTGACCCGCTTCGAGTAACTGGCTGATCACCTCGTCAGGATTGCGCGAGCTGTGGGCTTTGATCTCATCGATGAGCTGAGTCTTGGCCTTGTCCAGCTGCGCCATCTTGGTATCGATCCCATCGATGGCGTGGAGCTGCTCTTGCAGCTTCTGGTTCTCCTGAGTCTGTTGAAACACCATGAGGCCGAGCAGAAGCATCAGCATAAAGATAAGGGTCAGGGCGATCTCCGTCAGCGATAGCTGGAAGATTTGGTCATTGTTCGATACCATTTCAGGCTGCTCCAGGACTCAGTGTCAGCTGCTGCTTGATTCCGGTTGAATCTGCCGATCATCAGTTCCGCCTGCTGGCGGGCTGAATGGCACCACGTTCTCGCCCCCCAGCGGCGTTTTCTCAAGGTGATCACTGATGACGTCCAGCCTACGCTGTACATTATCCAGTTGCTCAAGTCGGGCCAGACCACTATTGGACTCAAGGTGAGAAGAGCTGAGCTCCACCAGCCGGCCAAGACTCTGAAGAACCTGCTGCCCCATAGCCTTGACCTGTTGGTGCTCCTGATTCGCTAACTCGGCGTGCTGGCTCGATTGACTGACCACCGTCAGCAGTTGCGGGACGCTGTGTTGGAGAGTTGCCACCAGTTCCTGGCTGGCCTTTTTGATCTCTTCAGTACTACTGCCTTGCTGCTCGGCTACCTGGTGGATCTTGGCAACCGATGCCACGGTCTGGCCCATCGCCTCAGCGAGCACTTGAATGGAACTGGTGAGTTGCGTGGTGGCCCCCAGTTGCGAGTCCAATTGGGCATTTAGCGACTCTTGTTGCGCATCCACGACGGCGATCAGGGACTGGGATTGCTGGCCCATCTCCTGAAGCACAGCTTCTTGCTGGGTTTGCAGCAACTTGGTCAGTACCTCCAAGCTGGCACCGACCTGGTGCACGTCGTCCAGCACGCTGCCCATGCTTTCCAGCTTTTCGTTGATGCGCTTGATGGAGTTGTTGACCAAGCGCGCAGAGCCTTGCACATCGAGAGTCACAGACTTGAGGCTGTCGGTTGCAGTTTCGGTGACTACGCCCAGCTGCGTCACGGCGCCCTCCAGTCGATTGGAGAACAGGTCATCCGGGAACTGTACCTCATCCAGACGGGTTACCAACCCATCAACAAAAGTCACTACCGACTGATCGATTCGTTCAGTCGCACCTTTGGCGACTGCTTCATATTCCGTGATGATCTGAGTCATGCCCAGCGCAGTAGTGCGGACGTCTTGCATCAACCCCAGCATCATTTCCTTGTTGTGCTGAGTTATGGTTGCAAAAAATTCCGTGGTCTTGGCCTGATGCGCCTCCGACATCGCGAGGATCTGCTCCTTAACCGCTGTCACCGTCTCGTCAGTGGCGCGCATGACATCTGCGCGGAAGTCGACCAGCCGCTCAAGAGACTTCTGAAACTCATCAGCCAACTTCCGCGAGGCATCGATCACCTGATCCTCAACATTGCTTAGAGCATCGTCAGTACTCGGCCGGAAGCTCACTAGGGTCACGCGTACCGCTAAGCCCAGCACGGTACTCACCATGGCTGCGCCGAAGCGCACGGCAATGGTGGTCAGGTCGGTACCGATATTAGGCAGGTCGAAGAGCGAGAAGATGATTGAGGAGATAGTGAAGATGAAGCCCAGGTAGTAACACGAGTCCGCGAACTTCTCTGCCGAAATGTCGCTATCACGCAGCCGATAACCAATGAGCATGTACGCTGCCATGAAGCACAAGGGCAGCAGAAGGCCGAAGATCCAGGGCTCATGCAGATACCAGCCAACAAATGAGCTACCGACTTTTAAGGCGCAAGTGAGGACGAACAGTCTCTTCAGGGAGATTTTTATTGGCATAACTCAGCCCTCCATTGGCGTCACAGCAATGAGTCGGGCGCCCGCTTTCTCGAAATAGCGTTCCCAGAAGGTCAGCTGCTTCCGTGTCTGCAATTTGGGGTAATTCATTAGGTAATTCAGCTTGACCTGAACGCCTTCTAGACGGGTCTGTGTTTTCTGCCCATAAGCACTGGTAGCGAAGCCATCGAAGTCAGCTTGCCCTTTGAACATGCTGAAGTCGGCGGTATTGGCCAGCATGTCTGAATAGACAATGAGGATCTTAGGGCCTTTGATGTTTTCCGCTTGAAAACTATTGATCGCGACCAGCTGAAGCATCTCAAAAATTGGTGATTTGTCGGCTGGCTTTTCCTGCATCAGGGCGTTTTCCAGCTGAGTCACCGGCTCACGAAACTCACGCTCGAAGCGCTCTTGAATGCGCGCGGGGTTGGAATCAAGTTCTGATTTTCCCTCAGCGGTACCCGGGTTGCACTTCTCAAATAGCGGTTTGGCGGTCTGAGTAAAGTCCTCACCGAGGGCATACACCGACAGTAGATAACCTTCAGGCACGACTTTGTCTGCAAGGGCTTTCAAGCCTTGAGCGAAGGCTTGGCGCTGGATGAAGTTGTAAGGGTCGGTATTGTCGACCAGCACAACAAAGTGGCCTAACGGGCCGGACGCGGGGCACAACGTGAGTTTATCTGTGGCTGTGGGCCTATGGAGGAAATACCAGCCTATTGCGCCCGCCATCGACAGGAGGGCAATCACCAATAGTGCAATCGTACGGAGTTCCTGACGGCGCTTTTTTTCCGCCATGCTCGTCTTGCGCATTCTGGGGTTCCTGTGTCAGATCTGTTGGCGGATGGGTTCAAGTTGACTGAATTTGACGTCGTAGGACGATTGAATTCGGCGACGTATGTCTTCGATTTGGTTCAGGAGGTCAGCTAGCAGTCCTTCCTGCTCCTGCAGAGCTCGCTCATCCGCAGTTGTGTTGAAGTCAGGCAAGGTCAATTGCCGTACCGGTACGGGCTGGCGGAAGTAAGCGGGAACCGGGACACCCGTGACCTTTCGAGATATCTCGTTTTCGGTTCGGAAGATTTTTACCAGTGCACTCATCATGTGCTCGGCCTTGTCCAGCGCTCGTTGGAGGCGCTCGGGCGCGATGCGCTTCTTATCGACTTCTGCACGAAAGGCGACAACGTCAACTTTGGCTTGCTCAAGGCCCTGCTCCAGCTTGTCGACATACTCTTCTTTCAGGTGCTCCAACTCGTCCCGAATCTGAGCAATTTCATGGTCGTAGAAGGCTTTGGCTTCATCGGCGACTCTCTGGACGCTGGCATACCCTGGGTAGGGATCTGATAGCTTGTAGCCTTCACAGAGTCCGGCAAGCGCGAATACCACGCTCACGACACACAGAATTATTGAGAAGACGTCATGGAATCCGAGCGGGTTGCTTTGCAGAGCTTGGAGCGCGGCAGCGGCAATGACACTAATACCCACATCGCCAGCCTGCCCAAGCGCATCGCGGAAATGCGCGATTATCAGGCCGAGCCCTCCCATGATTACCCCCGCCACGATCACGCCCAGGTACCCGGCAAGACGGCGGATGGGGCTGATGTGATTGATGTTCGGCACGAGGAAACGACCGAGCGCAAAGGCAATGCCGACGTTTGTCGCCGCCAAGGCTCCGGCAAAAAAGAATCCCTGGAACAATCCGCCATCTAAACCGGCAGCAAAAAAACCGGCGTTTAGAATGCCTTCGACTGCCACGGTGAATATCGCGAGCAGGATGCAGATAGCTTTACGAGTGCCGGAAATCACCTGCGCATGGCGGGTGAGCTGATTCTCCTCGCGAAATTCGAGTAGCTCTTGTTCACGTTGGTGCGCCGAGCTCCGCAGATTGCGCAACTCGATTTCACGATCGGAAACTCGGCGATTCGCCTCGCGCTCAAATTCATCGGCCAAATTGGCGGTGCGATTTACCGTCTTGGTGATGTCATAGGTCACCAGGCGCTCTTGAATGCGTTGAACATGGGTCGTTGCCCAGTTCTGGTAGCTGAGGCGAAAACCTTCCAGTTTCTGGCAGATCGACTCTTCAATGCCGGAGAGGTGAATTTCGTCGAGAGCAGGTGCGCCAGCGGCACCGAGACGCTGTGCTTGAGCTTCAATATCCAACTCTTTGAGTAGCTCATCCTTGTCGAGGACATGCAGGTCTGGATGCTCGGGATCACTCTGCCGGCGCGGAGCCCTCAACCAACCAAACAGCATCTTAAATAGCTTCATCGATACTTCCTTGAGAGCATTGCGTCAACGGCAGAGGCTTTCACAGGGAACGCCATCACGATCCCGATCCAGGCTGGAAACTCCGCATTGCTGCAGGTAGAAATTGGCTTCTTGGCAGTTGCTCATCTGTCCGCAGTAGCGTTTGGCGCCACAGACATAGTCGGCAGACGTGGCGTCCCGAGTTTTGCGCTCGGCTACCAGAGAGTTGAGAGAACGCCCTGTACTCCTCCATTCCCAAGGGGGAATAATGTCGGACTCGGGAAGCGCCCAAAGGCCTAGGCGTGCTGCTCGGGCAGTTCCTTGCAGAGCAGGCAAGGTGGTATCGCGGTTGTAGCGATCAAAGACCCAGCCGGCGCCACGGCTAATCATTTCGCGATTGACGCTAACCCCATCGACAGAGGCTTCGCCGATGTGCCGGCCGTACTTGTCTTCGCCACTTAGGGTGAGCTGGATGACTCGACCAAAGATCAACTTGGCGAGTTGATCCTTCGCCTGACGACCATAGGGCTGGCCACTTTCGGGAGTGTCGATGTTGGCCATCCTCACCCTTACCTGTTGGTTGGATTCCGTTAGGCAGGTGAAGGTGTCGCCGTCACTGATGGCCACCACGCGGCACTCTACATCCTCGGCCAACGCCTTGAAGGTCACGGTGACTAGCAGCACAACTGTCCATGGGCTGAACCGCATTCTTCCCTGAAGCTCCGCGCAAAGGATCGCGAGGATCCCAAAAGATAGGTAATGCCAAAAGGCTATCGTTTGCGCGGAATCTTAACGGGAATTTTCAGAAAAAGCTCATTGACAGGATGACCGGACGGTATTTTTGTAGATGTGCTGCAGGCCTCTATGTCTTCCGCCAGCTGTCCGATTGGCGCCAAGGGCGTAAGGATCACTGTATTGGATGATTTTCCGGTGCCAGTCTGTTAGCTCGCGCCCAGAAAAGTGCTCAAAAAGCACCTTCCATCGGAATCCAAGCCACACTGCGTTCCATCTGGTATTCCAAGCAAGTTGACCAAGAAGTTATTAACCAGAAAAAACAGATAGATACCGACTTGTTTCAGATTACCCCGGCCCAACCAAAGCCTCACAAAAAAAGGCACCACGCTCGATGCGCCCGAACAGCGGCCAAAGACGGCCCTGGCGCCCCACCCGTCGTATCCCGAATCCTCTTCCCCACAAACCCAAAATACTCAGACCCAGCGAGGCACGGCTTAACCTGCAAAGTAAGACCATCACAAAGGTAAATCAGCCCCTTGTCCCAAAGCGTGTGCAGATCGCCGCGTAGCAAAAGCCCATTACTAATGTGATTCGTCTCCGGCCCAAGATACGGCGTGATGTGCGCAGCCTCCAACACCTCCACAACCTGGCAGCCAGTAATGGCGCAGAGCCCGCCATAGGCGGTCAGCAACCCACTGCGAAACTTCCCCTGCCCCTGGCGGGTAGCGATCTCTCGCTGTGTGCG
Source organism: Pseudomonas sp. JC1203 (assembly GCF_056175065.1). Taxonomy (NCBI): domain Bacteria; kingdom Pseudomonadati; phylum Pseudomonadota; class Gammaproteobacteria; order Pseudomonadales; family Pseudomonadaceae; genus Pseudomonas; species Pseudomonas sp. JC1203. The sequence continues at coordinate 73,336 of NZ_JBWCAM010000022.1, read as the reverse complement.
CTTGCGGTTGTCTTCGACTCCGGTGGGAGAGTAGCTCGGGGACTCGTCGGCTTCTTGGGCCACCGTGACGCCGTCCTCTGACAGGGTGGTGCTTTCGAGGGTGAATACTCCGCCCTCCCAGGCGACTACGTTGGCGAGGCCTAGTACCCGGTAGGTCGTGACGGCAGGCTTTCTCGATAGTTGGACCAGCACCGCTACTGGCACTCCATCAAGCATGCACTGTTTCAGGCCTTGGTTGGTGAACAGGGTTTCAGCATCGCCACGCTTGCGCTCTTCCTGGGCGTAGTAGTAGCGCCAGCTTCCGTCGCTTTGGTACTCGGGGTCTAGGTCGCTGTAGGGGCTGCCCAACCGCTGGCTAATCGATAGGGCGTAGGCGAGTTCTTTGGGCTTGTAGATGCCTTTGGCTGAAATGGCGACGGTGCTTGGGGCTTGCTGGAGTTGGTCCCAGGTGAGTACCTGTCCGGCGTGCTGTTCGAACCAAGCCAGCAACTGGAGATGGAGGGGGTTAGAGACGGGTGGAGCTGGGGGGAGTTTCGAGACGTCCATGTGCGGGAGAACGCATGCGTTGCTGTAGGAGCAAGGACGTTATCTTGTAGGATTTTTCCTGTCTAGGTTGATGCGCCGATTACGTGGCAAACGCTGGGCAGATCAAACGGGTCTAGGCCACGACGCTGGCTGGGACCGCTATTACCATGACCCCGAGGGGTGTGATAACTGGCGTACGGATGCGCAGATGGTGAAGTGCCTGACGTACAAGACCAACGAGAAAAATGAGTTTGATCGACGCTGGGCTGCAGGGGATTTTTTCGGGGGCAAGCCTCAGCCGTCTGGGGCAATGAGGCGACGATATTTGCTGGGATGATGCACTTCGGCGGCTGCCATGTGGCTGCGCAGGGGCTTTGCCTCGCTTTGGATTTTTAGCGTTGGCAAGGCCCAGCGCAGCCTACGGCAGCGGCTACGGGTGGTGGCCGCCAGAGCTAGCGCGCCTTGGGCAAGCCCGCCACAGCAGCCTGCACCAACGCCCGCGCCATCTCGCTCACAGGCTCGATATTACGTGCCAACGCGCGCCATTCCTCTGGGCAGTTTTCCACCAGTTCGTTGGCGCCGGCACTGACGCTGCGCTGGTAGAGGCTGGCTTGTGTCAACACTTCCTCCAACGGCATGCCTTCGCGCACGGCGAAGATGGGCATGTCGCCGGCGCAGGGGCCGAAGGCGTGGTAGGCGGTGACGTTTGGGCTGGGCGGGAGTGGTTCGGGGTATGGGGATATGCCTTGGGCGGCGAAGGCTTCGGGGGGTAATGGTGGCTGGATTTGACCGGGTGGATCGGGGACCGGCTTGAACATGGTGTACCTCTGGCTGGTGCAATTGAGACCGCCTCCTCCGCGACTAAACGAAGGGAGGCGACCGTACGCGGGTTAGTCGACCGGTAGCCAGCACCCGGCGCGCCGAAGCGCCCCACGTACGATCACCATAAAACGCTGCTGGCAAACCTGCCGGCAACACTTCAGGGGGGCGCTTTACGCGCCTGGCTCCGTTCCGAGCGACTAAACCCGACCGCTGATAAGCAGCGGCGACCGGAGAGTAGCCCCAGAAAAAAACCAGCGCAAGCGCCAATCATGAAAGCGAAACATGGAAACTTTTAGCAATCATTTCAAAGCCGTAAGACGATTATCGCAGATCTTGTAGGATCTGTCCTACACCTTCCAACACCCCAAACGCCCACCAGCCAGCCTGCCCCGCCATCGGGCCATTTACCGCTTCCCCAGTCGATGATTACCATATGCCATCACTCCAGGGAGCTCACCATGGCACGACGCCGAACCCGCGATTCCGAATCGGCCCTGATCAACGCCGCAGCCATCGCTGTCTTGGCCATTGGTGCTTACCTCGTCTACATGGCTGTAATCGATAACTTCGCCACCCAACAGGCCACTCAAGCCCAGGCTGCGCGCTTGCGATTGCAGCAGCAGATAGCTGTAAACCGGCCACCCCAGGTGGCGCCTGCGCAACAGCGAAGCATTGCTGACGCGCAGGCAGCGCGTTGGGCCAGGGACCAGGCGCAGGCGCGGTTCACCGAGCAAGCGGCTAAGGATGCCGCGTGGGACCGTTATTACCATGACCCTGAGGGCTGCGATAACTGGCGGACGGATGCGTGGATGGTGAAGTGCCTGACCTACAAGACCAATGAGAAGCATGAGTTTGAGCGGTTGTGGGCGGCGGGGCAGTTTCGGCCAGTGAGCCGTTCGGTGCAGTGATGTGTGGCCGCTGCTGGCGTCTAGGTCTCGCTCGATATTTTCAGCGGGTGCGGGGGCCAGCGCAGCCTTCGGCAGCGGCTACAGGGTGGGGGGAGTTGAACGGCGGTGTCACGCTTTAGGCAACGCCACCAACTCAACCTGCGCCCCCCACGGCGTCTGGAAGTAGAACCAGCGAATCCCATCCGGGTTGGTGATCGGCTCATTGAGAATGGTCACGCCCCTACCCTTCAACAGCGCCAGGCTGCCGTCGATGTCGCCGGTCTTCAACGCAATGTGACTGGCACCCGCGTCATCGCCATGGGGCTGCTGGCGGTTGATTTCGGTGCCGCGGTATTGGAACAGTTCAAGCTTGGCGCCGCCCTGCAGTTGCAGCATCACGAAGCGCTGCAGGTCGCTGGAAGCATGCCAGCGGAACTGGGCTTTCCACTGGTCCGGAATGCTGCCCGGCTGCATGTCGGAGATGACCTTGGCGCCCATCAGGTCGGTGAAGAAACGGGTGGCGGCGTCGATGTCGGGCACGTTCATGCCGACGTGGTCGATGGTGGAAACGGCCAGGGTGGGCGGGCTGGCGGCTTGGGCGGCGGTGCCCAGCAGCAGGCTGAGGGTGAGTGCGGCGAGTTTTGGCAAACGCATGTGAAGCACCTCCTTTTGAGCGGGCGGGTTTTGAGTGGGCGGGCGGCCGGGGGTGGGCCGCCCGGCGCGTGGGTCAGACCTGGGCTTGGCCGCCATCCACGAACAGTTCAATCCCGTTGACGAAGCTGGCGTCGTCCGAGGCCAGGAACAGCGCGGCGCTGGCGATTTCTTCGGCTTCGCCGACGCGGCCCATGGGGATGAGCGAGGCCAGGTAGTCGAGCAGGCCTTGCTGTTGCGCGGCGTCGGGGCCTGCCAGGTCTACCAGGCCGGGGGTGCGGGTGGCGCCGGGGCTGATGGTGTTGATGCGCACGTGGCGGTCTTTCAGGTCCAGGATCCAGTTACGGGCGAAGGACCTTACGGCAGCCTTGGAGGCGGCGTATACGCTGAAGGCGGCGGTGCCGGAGCTGCCGGCGGTGGAGCCGGTGAGGATCACCGACGCGTTCTTCGCCAGCAGCGGCAGGGCCTTTTGGATGGTGAACAGCACGCCTTTGACGTTGCGGTCGAAGGTGTCGTCGTAGTGCTGTTCGGTGATTTCGCCCAGCGGCACCATGGAGCCGCCGCCGGCGTTGGCGAACAGTACGTCGAGGTGGCCGTGGGTGGCGCCGATCTGGCTGTAGAGGCTGTCGAGCTGGTCCAGGCGGGTGGAGTCGACTTGCACGCCGGTGGCGTTGCCGACTTCGGCTACGGCGGCGTCGAGTTCGGCCTGGCGGCGGCCGGTGATGTAGACGTGGGCGCCTTCGGCGGCGAAGCGTTTGGCGGTGGCCAGGCCGATGCCAGTGGTGCCGCCGGTGACCAGTGCGATTTTGCCTTCAAGTTTGCGAGCCATGATGTTTCTCCAGGGTTGAATCGTTAGGTTGTGTTGCGGTGTGGGAGAAGCATATCGACGGCGGTTCCGTTTCAAAATAGAATCATCTGAAACTCATCATTGCAGATTTGAAATGAGCAAACTTCCCGATTTCGAAGGTCTGGCCATGTTCGCCAAGGTGGCGGAGGAAGGTTCGTTCGCGGCGGCGGCGCGGGTCATGAGTGTGTCGGTGCCCACGGTGTCGCGGGCGGTGGCGCGGCTGGAGGAGCGTTTGGGCGGGCGGCTGTTCAACCGTACTTCGCGGCAACTGTCGCTGACCGAGTTCGGCGCCAGCATGGCGGCCAAGGCGGGGGACATTTACCGCCAGGCTGAAGAGGTGGAAAGCGAGGCCCAGGAGTTGTCGGTGCAGCCGCGTGGGCAGGTGCGGCTAGCGGTGCCGATGTCGTTCGGGCTGCGCTGGGTGGCGCCGTTGATGCCGCAGTTGATGCGCCAGTACCCGGAGCTGTCGGTGGACTTGCACCTGTCGGATGCTTCGGTGGACTTGATTGCCGAGGGTTTTGATGCGGCGTTGCGGATTGCGGTGATGCCTGACTCGTCCCTGGTGGCGCGGCGCATTTGTGCGGTGACGCAGTATTTGGTGGCGTCGCCGGCCTACCTGGCGGCGCACGGCACGCCGCAGCACCCGCGCGAGCTGGCGAGCCGGGCCTGCCTGAGTTATGCCTACCGCGCGCGCAGCCAGGTGTGGCGCTTTACCCATGAAAGCGGCACTGAAGAAGACGTGGTGCCCAGCGGGCCGTTGCGGGTGACGAACTCGGATGCCTTGCTGCCGGCGTTGCTGGAAGGCCTGGCGATTGCCGAGCTGCCGGAGTTCATTGCCAGCGAGTACCTGGCGGATGGGCGCCTGGTGGCGCTGCTGCCGGAGTGGAGCATGGCGCGTGGCGGGCTGTATTTCGTGACGCCGTCGGCGCGCACGCGGCCGGTGAAGATCAAGGCGCTGTCGGATTTCTTTGCGCAGCATTTGGCGGAGCCGGTGTGGCGTTGGCCGCAAAACAACGAACAAAAATGAAATGATGGCTTTCTATAATTGCCATTTTAACTGACTGGCCACTCCCCTACTGTGAGCGCACAGGCACACTGCAACGTGCCCACCTCAAGGGAGAACGCCACCATGAAAAACGCCGTCGAACTGCTTCAGTCGTATCTTCAATCCATCCAGTCGCCCCAGGCCGCCGCTGCGCTGTTCGCCGACGATGGCGTGCTGGAGCTGCCGTACCTGCAGTCGCTGGGCATTCCCCACCATGTGCAGGGGCCGCAGGCGATCGCCGGGTTTATCGGTTCATTGCTGGGCAAGGTGCCCGGGTTCAAGTTCCACAACGTGCGGTTTTTGATCGACACGCCTGACCAGGCGTTTGCCGAGTACAGCGAGGAGGCGCTAGTGCCAGCGACTGGGCGGGTGTATCGCCAGTTGTATGCCGGGCGGCTGGTGGCGCGCGATGGCAAGATCCAGTTGCTGCGCGAGTCGTTGGATACGATGGCAGCGGCGCAGGCGTTTGCGCCGCTGCAGTGAGAGGCTTGGCTAACAGGCTTTCAAATCACCTTTACCGCCCGACCAATAAACTGCACCGCCCCGGTAGGCCGGCCCGTCTGGGACCCGTCACGGCCTTCCAGCGTCAGCTCGAACAACTGATTCGCTTCCAGCGGCGGCAGTTTATCCACAGGCACCGACAGCACCTGCCCAGGCTTCACCAGCCCCAGCGACACCGGCCCCTGCCAGCCATCTGCCTTGGTCCAGAACTGCAGGGCCTTGTCGCTTGGCACTGGGGTGTCGGCCAACGGTATCAGTTGGATTTCCCGGGTATCGCTGGCCTGCACCACCCAACCCGGGGCCTGGCTTTGCGGCGCCACCAGCACGACCAGGTAGTTGATGGTGTGCACCGGGGCTGCCCGTGTCAGCAACAGGCCGCCAAGCAGCAGCGTCGTCACCAGCCCCGCCCCGGCCAGCCCGCGCCACAGCGGTAGCAGATTCCACCACGAAGCCTTGGCGGGCGGGGCGGCGCTGAACAGGCTGCGCTCGATGCGCCGCCATAGCTGGGGCGTTGGGGTGTGCGGTTCGGCTTGTTCGGTCAGGGCCAGCAAGCGCTGCTCCCACGCATCCACTGCGGCGCGCAACTGGGCGTCATGGGCCAGGCGCTGCTGCACTTCATTGCGCTGCGCCGCTGGCAAGGTGCCCAGCACGTATTCACCGGCCAATTGGTCGTCTTCCGGGCGCTCGCTCATCCCATGCACTCCCGCAATGCCGCCAGGCTGCGTTTGATCCAGGCTTTGACGGTGCCCAGCGGGGCGCCGAGTGTGTGTGCTATTTGCGCGTGGGTGTAGCCGTCCACGTAGGCGTGCAAGATGCAGCTGCGCCGGGCCGGTTCCAGCTGCTCGAGGCAGGTGTAGATGCGGCCGGTGCGGGCGCGGTATTCGAAAGTGTCCATGCGCTCGGGCGCGGGTTCGTCGTGTTCGCCAAGCTGCACCTCGCGCCCGCTGTTGCGCATGGAGTTGAGCGCCAGGTGCCGCGTGACGCTGTAGATCCAGCCACGTGCCGAGCCGCGGGCCGGGTCGAAGCTGGCGGCACGGGTCCATATGTTGATGAAGGCGTCGTGGAGGATGTCTTCGGCCAATGCGTTATTGCGCGCGATGCGCAGGGCAACGCCCAGCAGGCGCGCGCTTTCCTGTTGGTACAGGTCACGCAGCGCTTGCTGCTGGCCCCGGCTGCAGGCGGCCAGGCAGGCTTCGTAGTCGAACAGGGGCTCGGGTAGGGTCACGGTTTTTAGCCATCGCCAAGGGGTGGAGCCCCAGCGCCAAGGCTGGGGTTGCATCGCAGCAGCGTAGCCCACTTCAGCCGCAGGGCTGGCTCAGTTGGCGGCCCAGAACACGTAGTCCGCCTGGTATTTCACCACTTCGCGCGTGCCTTTGTTGGCGGCGGTGCATTCGGTTTTCGGCGCGACGCCGCCTTTGATGGCCAGCCGCTGGATGTAGCTGACGTTGCTCATGGCGCCTTTGCCCTGGGTGGGGTTGGCCTTGACCAGTTGGTAAGGCAGGTCGCCTGGCGCCGACGGCGCGACGGCCAGTTGGGTGCCGGTCACGGTGGAGCCGTCCTGGGCTTGCCAGGTGGCCGGTGGGCCAAAATAGGTGCCCACCTGCTTGCCGCTGCGGTCATTGAGCACCGCCTTGGGGCCGACGAAGAACCATTCGGTCTGGCCAGCGGCGTTGGCTTTGTCGCGGCACTCGTAGGTGATTTCGCCTACGCCTGTGGTTTGCATGGCGACCTTGTGGCCGTCCGGGACTTTGATGTTGTCAGGCAGGGTTGTTTGGGCGAGGACTGCTGGGGTGGCGGCCATGAGGCCGACAGCGGCGATGATGCCCACGATTGTTGTGCTGGTCATGTGGTGCTCTCCGGGTAGGTGGTCCGTTCGGCAGCGGTGGGCTGCTACGGGTACTACACGTAGAGGGCTGGGTTGGATGCAGTTGGGTTGAGAAATATTTTTGCTCGAGGACGGTGGCCTTGATGACACTGCCGGTCAGCAGCGGCCAGGGCGCGCAGTTGGGTCAGTCTGATATTATCAAGGCTTAACGACCGAGTAGACACCATGAACCGCCGCAAGAAAATCAATCAAATCCTCAAAGCCAACGCCAAGAAGGCCAACGCCAAGCTGGCGCCCAAGAGCAAGCCGCAGTACATCAGCAAGGCTGACCGGGCGAAGCTGGCGTTGGAGGCTGAGCAGGTTGTGGCCGTGGCGGCCGAGGGCTGAAGAAGCTTGCCCCGTAGCAGCTGCCGCAGGCTGCGTCTGGCCCCAACCCACGCTAAAGATTTTCAGTGCACCTAGGGGCCAGCGCAGCCTGGCGGCAGCGGCTACAAGTAGTTACGCCGCCTCCATCTCCAGCAATCGCCCTACCAATACCTGCGCCGCGTCCATGGCATGCACCACGGCCAAGGCCAATCCTCCGGCGTTGAAGCCGGGGTTTTCAGTCAGCTCGTAAGCTGCCGCCTCCCCCACCCGAAGCACTTCTGACAGATGCAGTAGCACCTCCTCGGCGCTGACGTCGTCGCGCACACGGAACAGGGATGCAGGGAGGGCTCGATTCGTTAAAGCGTCATTCATGGATATTTCCGTATTTTCTGCCAACGTAAAGCGCCACCACCCACGCCTTCTCACAGAATTGGGTGGCAGCCGCACGCAGGGTGAGAACCAGGAAAATACGGGAAACCCGGTCGGGCCAAGGCCCGCCCGCGCGCAGCTGCCATAGAGCGAGCATGCAGCGACAGAACAGCCAGTTGGATGACTGCTTGCATTCCGATTTTCCGACGGGTTCTCACACCCGACCGCTGGTTTTCAGCGGCAGGGGGAAGGCTAACACCGGGGATTGCGGACGCCTGTCGGACGGTGCCTATGCTAGCGCACTACTGGGCCGGGATTGGTGTAGGGCATAACTGTGGAAGCTGTGGGAAATGTCCACGGGGATATTCGGCGGCTCAGGGGCCAGCGCAGCCTGGCGGCAGCGGCTACAAGTCGTGGGCAGACGCTTCACGCATCAGCACCCCACTTCCATTTGCCGTTTATCCGCCACCCCCCGTCGAACAACCGCCCCCCGCGCGCAGTCTTAATTAAGCAACCGGTGCCAACTGCTGCCACCGCCCACGGCACTGGATTCACAGGTGGCATCGTCTAGACGGAGCCCTGCGCGGGCTCGGGAGTGGTGATCATGCAAACGTTGCGATTACTCACGCTGTCCGGCTTCATGCTGGCGGGCCTGGCCTGCGGGCCGGTGCAGGCGGCCTGCACCGAGGCGGTGGACCCAGCCGGGGTGCACCTGCAGCCGATGAACCAGAACGGCACCGCTTACCTGTCCGGCGGTATCGGCATTGATGAGTCGTGCGCCATCCAGAAGGAGCACGGCTACAGCCTGCAGCTGACGTTTTCCGCCGGGGCAGACAACAAGTATGAATCAGGCATCAAGGTGAGCATTCAGAACGCCCAGGGTAAAGAGGTGCTGAGCGTGGATGATGCAGGGCCGATGTTGCTGGTGCAGTTGCCGGCCGGGAAATACCAAGTGGTGTCGCAGTTGGATGGGCATGAAATGCGCACCCCGGTTGACCTGAGCAGCGGCAAGCATCAGGCAGTGAACGTGCATTGGAAAGCCATGTAGCTCCGTAGCAGCTGCCGCAGGCTGCGTCAGCCGGGCACCGCCATTTGCCTGTGTATGCGCGCCGTCCGGGACGCGGCCTGGCGGCCGCTGCTACAGCGGTTCGGCAGACCTTCGGCGCAGGCCCTTTGGCGCCAAGGTCTCGCTCAATACAAAAAAGAGACCGACGCACCCCGCCATCGCCATGGCCCCTTTCGTTGTCATTGCAAGGGCCAGCATGCCTGGGCTAAACGCGGAAATCGCCAGCACAACGAAAGGGGCGATCGTCGTGCCGTTCAGAAATGCAAATACGCATTCATCCTTGTGGATGCGCCAACCTTGCTGCCCCCACCGCAGCATTACGCAGCCGAGCCCGGTTACCACGCTCCAGGAGTCGAGCGTCCAGTGTTCCAGCAGCGTGGATACCGTAATGGACATCAGCGTGCCGTTAGCTTGATGGCTGCAAAAGCCGCTACGGCACCCGCAATGCAGGCCAAGGTCATGCCCATGCCCTGCGAAGTATCCACCCCAGCCCAGCCGGCTACTGCCAAGCCAACGATGCCCCCCGAAAACATCAGCCTTATCAAGCGCAAATTCATGATCACATAGTCCTCCATGGCCCATGGTTTCGCCTAAATGCGCAGGGCCTTGGGGAACTGTGCAACGAACGACCAGCAATTTCCAGCCAACGAATCGCCCTGAAACACATTAGCGAGGAGCGCCAATTTCCAGCGGAAAACTTTCATTCATTCCCTTCAGAAATGTCCTGCTTCACGCCTGCTCTATCACCATCACCGCCACCACCTCCCCACCCACCGCTTCAAACTCATGCGGCCCATCCGCCGAATACCGCACGTAGTCCCCCACCGTCACTTCTACCGCCCGCCCCACCGGGCCAACCCGCGCGGTGCCGCTGCAGATGATGACGTGTTCAAGGGTGCCCGGCCCATGGGCCCGCGAGACCCGGGTTTCGCCCGGCAACACCTTGATCCGGTAAATATCCCGCGGCGCCCCCGCCGGGCAGGCGGCCAGCAGCGTGGCGGCGTAGTTGGCCTGTTCGGACTCGGCAGCAGCGCCCTCGTTTGCGCGAATAACCTGCACGTGCTGGCTGGGCTGCGAGATCAGCCGGCTGACCGGCACGTCCAGCGCCAGCGCCAGCGCCCACAGGGTTTCCAGGCTGGGGTTGCCGGTGCCGGACTCCAGCTGCGACAGGGTGGATTTGGCGACGCTGGCACGCTTGGCCAGTTCGGTCACGGACAGCCCCGCACGCTCGCGTTCGCGGCGGATGGCGCTGGACAGCAATGCGATGGGGCTTAGGCTCGGGTCGGTCATTGTTCACCAAATCATCCAGTTGTTCGCCTTGACGAACAATCAATTGATGTTCAGCATATCGTCCATTCGTTCGTTATGACAGGAAAACAACACCATGGATGGCAGAACACGCGGCACGCTGGAGATGACCGGGGCCATGCTGATTTCCGGCACGGTAGGCTGGTTTGTGCTGATGGCCGGGCAGCCGGCGGCGACGGTGGTGTTCTGGCGCTGCGCGTTCGGGGCGTTGGCGATGCTGGTGGCGTGCGTGCTGCTGGGCGTGTTCAAGGCAGGCATCAAGCCACGGCAATTGCTGTTGGCCGCGGCGGGTGGCGTGGCCTTGGTGCTGAACTGGGTGCTGCTGTTCGGCGCCTATTCGCGCGCCTCCATTGCGGTGGCCACGGTGGTGTATCACACCCAGCCGTTCATGCTGGTGGCGCTTGGCGTGCTGGTGTTCAAGGAGCGCGTCAACGCCAGGACCTGGGCGTGGCTGGTGGCAGCGTTCATGGGGCTGTTGCTGGTGGTCAACGGCCAGGCAAACGAACCAGGCGATTACCTGGGCGGCGTGGCCATGGCGTTGGGCGCAGCGTTCTTCTATGCGCTGACAGCGGCGATTACCAAGCGGCTGACTGGCATGCCGCCACACCTGATCGTGCTGATCCAGATGGCGGTAGGTTGCGTGATGCTGACGCCTTTTGCCGGGGCCACCAGTGCGCAACCGCCGCTGCAAACCTGGGCCTGCCTGCTGACCATCGGCCTGATTCACACGGGGTTGATGTCGACATTACTCTACGGGGCGTTGCAGAAAATTCCGACAGCCCTGGTAGGCGCGCTGTCGTTCATCTACCCGGTGGTGGCGGTGCTGGTGGACCGGCTGGCGCTGGGCCACAGCCTGTCACTGGGGCAATACGCCGGGGGGTTGCTGATTTTGTCGGCAGCAGCCGGCATGACTTTGCAGCCAAAGCAGCGGCGGTGACCAACCACCTGCCACCGCCGCCTTGCTCAAGCCTTACTCTTCCTCTTCTTCCTCTTCCATGCTGTACCCGGCTTCATGGCGCAGGTAGCCTGCTGCCCCTCCACGCGCGGTGCCCCATGGCTGTTCTATCACTTCCCCACTGTCCCATTCCTGGTACAGATTTTCCCTGACCACTGCGCTATCCATAGCGGCCATACGTGAACGATCACTGTTTGAGCGGTCCATAACCACCTCCTTTGGTTGAAAGGAAAAGCCTAGCAAAGGGTCGGAAAAATGGTTTTCGACAGCGCTGCCGCATGTCGGAATGTCGGACAAAAGCGCCAAAGGCCAGCACCAAAGTTCATCCGGGGCTGGCTTGTTGGCGGGGATGGCGCTCTGACATAATCCGCGCCCTGATTCGCGGCCGGGCGCCTGAAAGCGCCTCCCTCCTGCTGCCGCGGACTGCGTAACGGACTACGTTGATGAGCTACTTTTCGATCGAATTCGGTCTCTGCTTCATTGTATTTTTCCTGCTGTATTGGTGCCTGAACTTCAGCCTGCGCGTACAGAACGTGCTGTTGCTTGCGGCCAGCTACGCCATTCTGGCCAGCTTCAACCTGACGTTCCTGAACATACTGCTGTGCTACACCGTGGCGGTGTACTGGCTGGGGCAGTTGAGCGCGCGCTACCCCGGCACGCGCCTGGCCTACGGGGCAATCCTGGCGCTGGTGCTGGGGTGCTTCTATTTCTTCAAGTACCAGGACTTCTTCGTCAGCGGCGCGCAGCAAGGGCTGCAGGCCATGGGCATCGACGTGGCGCTGCCGCTGCTGGACGTGCTGCTGCCGGTGGGCATGTCGTTCTACATTTTCCATTCGGTCAGCTACCTGATGGGCATCAACCGCGGCACGCTGAAGCCGGCGCCGCCGCTGGACCTGGCGCTGTACCTGGCGTTTTTCCCCAGCCTGATTGCCGGCCCGGTGAACCGCGCCGAGCACCTGCTGCCGCAGATTAGCCCCAGCGCCCCGCGCGAGGTGCTGGAACCGCAAAGGGCCCTGGGCCTGGTGGCGCTGGCGGTGGTGAAGCTGTTCCTGTTCAGCACCTGGCTGGCGAACAACTGGGTGGACCCGGTGTTCGACACGCCCACGGGCTTTTCGCCGGAACAGATTCTGCTGAGCATCTACGGCTACTCGCTGCAGATCTATTTCAACTTCAGCGGCTACACCAACCTGGTCACCGGCATTGCCCTGCTGCTGGGCTTCCGCCTGCCGCGCAACTTTGACTACCCGTACCTGGCGCGCAACCTCAAGGAGTTCTGGGACCGCTGGCACATCAGCCTGTCGACGTTTATCCGCGACTTCGTCTACATCCCGCTGGGCGGCAACCGCCGTGGCTTCTGGCGCAGCAACCTGAACCTGTTCGCGGCCATGGTGATTTCCGGCCTGTGGCACGGCGCCAGCGTGAACTTCCTGATCTGGGGTGCGTTGCACGGGCTTGGGTTGATCGCCTACAAGCTGTACAGCCGCGCGTTCCCGGGTGAGCGCAGCTGGCCGGGCGCCGACCTGCTGGCGCGCCTGCTGACCTTCCACTACGTGGCCTTCGCCTGGATTTTCTTCCGCAGCGCCACCCTGGAAGACACCCAGGACATGCTGGCGGGCCTCACCCGGTTGTCGTTCGCCGGCCTCAGCCAGGGCCCGTGGGGCGGCATCGTTGCCTGCCTGGCGCTGGTGGCCTGCTACCCGTGGCTGGTGCGCGGCCTGCGCAAGGCGTTCGCCGCCAGCCAGCACATACCCTGGCTGGTGTACCCGGTGCCCCTGGGCGTGTTCATTTCCATGGTCATCTTTGCCTCACCGTCGGGCGTGCCGGGGTTCATCTATGCAAGCTTCTGAAGTGGTCAACCGCCAGTTTCTCAAGGCGCTCCACGTGATCCTGGGGCTGCTGGTGGCGGCGGTGATTCTGCTGTGGCTGAACCAGACGTCCGTGCGCCTTTACTGCCAGCAGAAATACCACGCCGCCTGCAGCGTGCCGGGCCTGGGCGAGAACGCCGCCTGGGGCCTGGGCGCGCAATTGACCGAGGAAATGGACGACGCCCGCACGGCGCTTTTCACCCGTGTGGACGACACCCCGCCCCCTGCCCCGTTGGTGGTGGCCGAGCCGCAGCCCGTGGCCGTGCCCGTGGTGGTAGCGGAAGTGAAAGCGCCTGAACCAGTGAAGATCACGCCGCTGACCATCGCCAACCTGAGCGGCACCGACGAGGTGTTCTTCGTCGGCGATTCGCTGATGCAGGGCGTGGCGCCGCACATGGCCAACACCCTGCTCAAGCGCTACAAAATCAACAGCGTCAACCTCAGCAAGCAAAGCACCGGCCTTGCCTACCCTGGCTTCTTCAACTGGCCGCTGACGGTGCAGCAAACCCTGCAGGCCAACGCCACCATCCGCCTGATCGTGGTGTTCCTGGGGCCCAACGACCCATGGGACATGCCGGTGGCCAAGGGCAAGCCGTTCCTGCATTTTCATAGCGCGGATTGGGAAGCGTCCTACCGCCAACGCGTGGAAAGCATCTTCGAGTTGGCCAAGGCCCACCACGTGCAGGTGATTTGGGTAGGCCCACCGAACATGCGCAAGGACAAGCTGTCCACCGCCATGGCGTACCTGCGCGACCTGTATAAAAGCGAAGCCGACCGCTACGGCCAGTTGTACCTGTCGGCCAACGATGTGCTGGGTTACCACGACGATGCGTTCTCGCCCTACCTGGAAAGTGCCGACGGCAAGAAGGTCAAGACCCGTGTCGATGACGGCATCCATTTCACCACCACTGGCCAGAAGCTGATCGCGGAGCGCGTGATGTCGCTGATCAATGTCCAGACCCATGATTTAACGGAGCGTTGAATGAACCGACTGCCTGGCCCCATGACGCTGCTGAGCGCCCTGCTGTTGAGCGGCTGCAGCCCGGTCGCGGCCGTCGCCACGCAAACCGCGCCCAGCCCCGCGAAAGCGCTGCGGGCTAACCAGGCCGCAGACGCCGAGCCCAACCTGCGGCTGCTGCAGAACAAGCTGAAGAACGCCCAGCGCCAGGCGGTCACCATCGTGCAGCTGGGCGACTCGCACACCGCCGCCGACCTGCTGACTGGCGAGCTGCGCACGCACTTCCAGCAGGACTACGGCAACGGCGGCATCGGCTTCATCGCTGCCACGCCGGTGCCGGGCACGCGCTATGACCAGGTGCGCATCACCGCGGCGAAGAGCCAGTGGGCGCTGACCTCGGCGCGCAACCAGCACAGCGACCGCTTCCCGCTGGGCGGCTACCTGTCGGTGCCGCAGACCGCCGGCGCCCATGTGCACCTGGAGCCCACGCCGCCCAGCGACCTGCGCTACCGGGTCTCGACCCTGTACCAGGCTGGCAGCAACAACACGTTGCAGGCACGCGACGACTACACCCAGGCGGCGCGCCCGCTGCCGCCCACCAATGGCCAGTGGCGCTTCAGCCCGGCCATCGGCAACCTGGCGCTGCCGCTGGACCTGACCTTCGCCACCGGCCAGAACCTGGCCGTGGGCGGCTGGAACGTGCTGGGGCAGAACAACAGCGGCGTGGTGCTCTCGACCCTGGGCATCAATGGCGCGCAGTTCAGCGTGGTGGACAAGTGGCAGCCGGGCTGGCTGGACACCTTGAAGGCGCTGAAGCCTGACCTGCTGATTATCGCCTACGGCACCAACGAAGCCTTCGACGACGACCTCGACCTGGGCCTGTACGAGAGCCAGCAGAACCAGCGCATCCAGCAGCTACGCCAGGCGCTGCCGGGTACGGTCTTGCTGATGGTCGGCGCGTCGGACTCGATCAAGAACAAGGGCGCCAGCGGCTGCCAGGCACGCCTGCCGCGCAGCCTGCACGGGGTCATCGACACGCAGAAACGCGTGGCCAGCCAGAACCGCACGCTGTACTGGAGCTGGCAGGCGTTCATGGGTGGCGATTGTTCGATCAACAACTGGCAGGCGCAAGGCCTGGCGCGGCCTGACCTGGTGCACTTCACAAAAGAGGGGTACATCAAGGTAGCCGATGGGCTGTATGACTACCTCAAGGGCGTGATTCGCTGACTCTGGTAGCAACAACTTGTTGGGGGGCGCGGGGTGGCCCGGGCGTTTGGGGCCCCCCCACCCGCTCGCTGGCAAGCCAGCTCCCACACTAAACGCCGCTGCCACGCCATTGTAGTGATCCGCTTTTAGCTCCACCCATCTGCTCCTTCTTGTCCCCCCGCCTCCTGCGCTATCATTCTTGGAATGTCATCTTCTGGCATACCGAATACCTTTTGTCGCCCCGCCCTGCCATCACCTTGCACAAAGGGGCTTGCACGCAGAATATTATGGTATACCATCATACAACAACACGTATCCCATCCCTAAAATGGAGCAGGCCATGAGTTTCGAAATCCGCAAGATCGTCAGCTACACCGAGGAAACCCTCATCGAAGGCGGCAAGGCCACTGACAAGCCCGTGACCATGGTGGGCCTGGCCGTGGTGATCAAAAACCCGTGGGTGGGCAACGGTTTCGTCGAAGACCTGAAGCCGGTGATCAAGGCCAACTGCTCCGAGCTGGGCGCGCTGATGGTCGAGCGCCTGACCGCCGCCATCGGTGGTGCCGACAAGATCGAGGCCTACGGCAAGGCGGCCGTGGTAGGTGCCGATGGCGAGATTGAACACGCCTCGGCCGTTATCCACACCCTACGTTTCGGCAACCACTACCGCGAAGCCGTAAAAGCCAAGAGCTACCTGAGCTTCACCAACAAGCGCGGCGGCCCGGGCACTTCCATCCAGATCCCGATGATGCACAAGGATGACGAAGGCCTGCGCTCGCACTACATCACCCTGGAAATGAAGATCGAAGACGCCCCGCGCGCCGACGAGATCGTGGTGGTGCTGGGCGCCGCCAACGGTGGCCGCCTGCACCCACGCATCGGCAACCGCTACATCGACCTCGAAGAACTGGCCGCTGAAAAAAACAATTAAGGCTTGCAGGAGCGTTCCATGATTCGGCCTACCGCTGAAACTACCCCGGCCGGCACCAGTTACCTGGCGACCGGCCAAGGCCACCCGGTGATACTGATTCACGGCGTGGGCCTGAACAAAGAAATGTGGGGCGGGCAGATTGTCGGCCTGGCCCCGCATTACAGTGTCATCGCCTACGACATGCTGGGCCACGGCGCCAGCCCGCGCCCGGCCAGCGGTACGCCGTTGGGCGGCTATGCCGAACAATTGCTGGAACTGCTCGACCACCTGCAAATACCCCAGGCCATCGTCATCGGTTTCTCGATGGGTGGCCTGGTGGCCCGCGCCTTTGCCCTGCACCACCCTACCCGGCTGTCGGGGCTGGTGGTGCTCAACAGCGTGTTCAACCGCAGCGCCGAACAACGTGCCGGCGTGATCGCGCGCACCGCCCAGGCCGCCGAGCACGGCCCGGACGCCAACGCCGAGGCGGCCCTGTCGCGCTGGTTCAGCCGCGAATACCAGGCGGCCAACCCGGCGCAGATCGCCGCCATTCGCCAGACCCTGGCCAGCAATGACCCCCAGGGTTACCTCACCACCTACGAACTGTTCGCCACCCAGGACATGTACCGCGCCGACGACCTGGCCAGCATCCAGGTGCCAACGCTGATCGCCACCGGCGAGCTGGACCCGGGGTCCACGCCGCTGATGGCCCGCGAGCTGGCCGAGCGCATTCCCGGCGCGCAAGTTGCAGTGCTGGACGAACAGCGGCATATGATGCCGGTAGAGTCGCCACGCCTGGTGAACCAGGTGCTGCTGGACTTCCTCGCCCACGCGCTCGTTACCCAGAACCAAGCCAAGGGGATAGTTGCATGACGCTCGAACGCTTTCAGATGTGCATCGACGGCCACTGGGTCGATGCCCTGTCCGGCAAGACCTTCGACAGCCTCAACCCGGCCACCGCCCAGGCCTGGGCGCAGTTGCCCGACGCTGACGAAGCCGATGTGGAACGCGCCGTGCAAGCGGCGCAAACAGCTTTTGAAAGCCCGGCCTGGCGCGGCCTGACCGCCACCGCGCGGGGCAAGCTGCTGCGCCGCCTGGGCGACCTGATTGCCGAGAACAAGGAACAACTGGCGCAGCTGGAAAGCCGCGACAACGGCAAGCTGATCCGCGAAACCCGTGGCCAGGTGGGTTACCTGCCAGAGTTCTTCCACTACACCGCAGGCCTCGCCGACAAGCTGGAAGGCGGCACCCTGCCGCTGGACAAGCCCGACCTGTTTGCCTACACCGTGCACGAGCCCATGGGCGTGGTGGCCGGCATCATTCCGTGGAACAGCCCGCTGTACCTCACGGCCATCAAGCTGGCCCCGGCGCTGGCGGCCGGCAACACCATCGTGCTGAAGCCCTCCGAACACGCCTCGGCGACCATCCTGCAGCTGGCGCGCCTGGCGCTTGAAGCGGGCATCCCGCCGGGCGTGGTCAACGTGGTCACCGGCTACGGCCCCAGCACCGGCGCGGCACTGACCCGCCACCCGCTGGTGCGCAAAATCGCCTTCACCGGTGGCGCCGCCACTGCCCGCCACGTGGTGCGCAGCAGCGCCGAGAACTTCGCCAAGCTGTCGCTGGAGCTGGGCGGCAAGTCGCCGAACATCATCTTCGCCGACGCCGACCTGGACAGCGCCATCAACGGCGCCGTGGCCGGCATCTATGCCGCCTCGGGGCAGAGCTGCGTGTCCGGCTCGCGCCTGTTGGTGCAGGACGAGATCTACGACGAGTTCGTCGCCCGCCTGGTGGCACGCGCCCAGCGCATTCGCATCGGCAACCCGCAGGATGAAACCAGCGAGATGGGCCCCATGGCCACCGCGCAACAACTGGCGGTGGTGGAAGGCCTGGTGGCCGCGGCCATCGCCGAAGGCGCCACCCTGCGCACCGGCGGCAAGCGCGCCGACACCGGCAGCGACGGCTGGTATTACGAGCCGACGTTGTTCGAGTGCGACAGCAACTCGATGAAGATCATGCAGGAAGAAGTCTTCGGCCCGGTGGCCTCGGTCATCCGCTTCAAGGACGAGGCGCAGGCGCTGGCCATCGCCAACGACTCGCAGTTCGGCCTGGCCGCCGGCATCTGGACCCGCGACCTGGGCCGCGCGCACCGTTTGGCCCGCGACGTGCGTTCGGGCATCATCTGGGTCAACACCTACCGCGCGGTGTCGGCCATGGCGCCCATCGGCGGTTTCAAGAACAGCGGCTATGGCCGCGAGAGCGGCATCGATTCGGTGCTGGCCTATACCGAACTGAAAACGGTATGGATCAACCTCTCCCAGGCGCCCATGCCTGACCCCTTCGTGATGCGTTAAGAGACCCGCTGCCATGATCGAACCCGGCATCTACAAAGAAGTAATGGCGTCCTTCCCCTCGGGGGTCACGGTGGTCACCACCCTGGGCCCGGACGGCGGCATCGTCGGCATCACCGCCAGCGCTTTCAGCGCCCTGTCCATAGAGCCTGCGCTGGTGCTGTTCTGCCCCAACTACGCCTCCGACACCTACCCGGTGCTGCGCGACAGCAAGCGCTTCGCCATCCACCTGCTGTCGGCCGACCAGAAGGCCGAGGCCTACGCGTTCGCCGGCAAGGGCAAGGACAAGGCCGCTGGCATCGAGTGGCACCTGAGCGAGCTGGGCAACCCGCTGCTGGCCAAGGCCACGGCGATTATCGAGTGCGAGCTGTGGCGTGAATATGATGGTGGCGACCATGCGATCATCGTCGGCCAGGTGAAGAACCTGATATTGCCCACCGAGCCGGTGACGCCGATGGTTTACCACAAGGGCAAGCTGGGCGCCCTCCCCACCATCACCTGACCTGTGGGAGCTGGCTTGCCAGCGAGTTTTTTGGCCCCCTGAAAAGCTCGCTGGCAAGCCAGCTCCCACAATGAGCCCCGTTCAACCGCTGTATTTGCATGTTAAACTCGCCCATGATTTTCGGCCCTTGTCCGGCCCGCATTCCGGCCCTGAGGTACCCACCCAACTAATCAGAGCGGACCCGATGAAACGCCTGCCCCTCGACGACAGCTTCAAGGTCAATCGCAACCCGGTCACCCTGCGCGAAATCGTGCTGGATAAACTGCGCAGCGCCATCATGAATTTCCAGCTGCTGCCCGGCGACCGCCTGGTGGAGCGCGACCTGTGCGAACGCCTGGGCGTGAGCCGCACCTCGGTGCGTGAAGCCCTGCGCCACCTGGAGTCCGAAGGCCTGGTGGAATTCGCCGACGCCAAGGGCCCGCGCGTGGCCATCATCACCCTGGAAGACGCCCGCGACATCTACGAGCTGCGCTGCGTGCTCGAAGGCCTGATCGTGCAGCTGTTCACCCTGAACGCCAAGGCCAAGGACATCCGTGCCCTGGAAAAAGCCCTGGACGAAAACCGCAAGGCGCTCAACGAAGGCGAACTGACCCAGGTGCTGGACTCGGTGCAAGGTTTCTACGACGTGCTGCTGGAAGGCTCGGGCAACCACATCGCCGCCACCCAGCTGCGCCAGTTGCAGGCGCGCATCAGCTACCTGCGTGCCACATCCGTGTCCCAGGAAAACCGCCGCGGCGCGTCCAATGAAGAGATGGAGCGCATCGTCGCCGCCATCAAGAGCGGCGACCCGCTGGCCGCCCACCAGGCCTCCGTGGACCACGTGCGCGCTGCTGCCAAGGTGGCGCTGGACTACCTGCGCCTGAAGCAGAACGACACCAGCAAGCTGCGTGACATCGCCACCCCCATCGTCCAGAAAGAACCCCGCATAGGGAGTTGATCATGCCCAGCCCGCGCTTCTGCCCGCAATGCGGTGCCGCCCACCTGGTGCACCAGGTGCCTGTTGGCGATACCCACGAGCGGCTGATGTGCGCGGGCTGCGGCTATATCCACTACATCAACCCCAAGATCATCGCCGGCTGCATCATCGAGCAGGACGGCAAGTACCTGCTGTGCCAGCGCGCCATCCCGCCGCGCCCCGGCACCTGGACCCTGCCCGCAGGCTTCATGGAGGCCGGCGAGACCACCGAGCAGGCAGCCGTACGCGAGGTGTGGGAAGAGACCGGCGTGCGCGCCGACATCGTCTCGCCCTACTCCATCTTCAGCGTGCCGCGCATCAGCGAGGTGTACATCATCTTCCGCGCCATCGCCGTGGAGATCACCGGCGCCTTCGGCCCGGAAACCCTCGACTACCGTTTCTTCGCCCCGGACGAAATACCGTGGGACGCCATCTACTACCCGGCCATCCGGCAGATCCTCGAACGCTATATCGAGGAACGCCAGGCCGGGGTCTACGGCATCTACATGGGCAACGACGACAGCGGCAAGATCCACTTCATCCGCTGACTACACCGCGTCGTCGTCCCCCAGCGGGTACCCCTCGACTATGATGATTTCAGCCGTGGCCACCCCTTGGCGGTGGGCCTTGGCCTGCTGGTATTCCGGCGAGTTGTAGCAATCGATCGCGTGCTGGTACGAGGGAAACTCGATGACCACGCTGCGCTGCGGCGTCTCGCGCCCTTCCATGGCAATGCTGCGCCCGCCACGCGCCAGGAACTTTGCCCCGTACAGGGCAAAGGCCGTGGGCGCGCGCTGGGTGTATTCGACATATTGCTCGGGGTCGGTGACATCGACCTGGGCGATCCAGTAAGCCTTCATTACTACCTCGACAGTTTCGACTCAAGTTGTATTATGGTATACCAGAATTACGATACAGCCTGCCAGTCATAGTGAGACAACACATGGCCTTCAATAGCACCGAAGAAATCATCGAGGACTTCCGTCAGGGCAAGATGGTGTTGCTGGTCGACGATGAGGATAGAGAAAACGAGGGCGACCTGCTGCTGGCAGCCGACCGCTGCACCGCCGCCGACATCAGTTTCATGGCCCGCGAAGCCCGTGGCCTGATCTGCCTGACGCTGACCGACGAACACTGCCAACGCCTTGGCCTAGAGCAGATGGTGCCAGCCAATGGCAGCGTGTTCGCCACCGCCTTTACCGTGTCCATCGAGGCCGCCACCGGGGTGACGACCGGTATCAGCGCCGCCGATCGCGCACGTACGGTGCAGGCCGCGGTGGCCGCCGGCGCCACGGCCAACGACATCGTGCAGCCGGGGCATATATTCCCCCTGCGCGCCCGCGAAGGCGGCGTGCTGACCCGCGCCGGGCACACCGAAGCTGGCTGCGACCTGGCGCGCCTGGCGGGCTTCACCCCGGCTGCCGTCATCGTGGAGGTGATGAACGACGACGGCACCATGGCCCGCCGCCCGGACCTGGAGGTGTTCGCGCGCAAGCACGGCATCAGGATCGGCACCATCGCCGACCTGATCCACTACCGCCTGAGCACCGAGCACACCGTGGTGCGCAACGGCGAGCGCGACCTGCCGACGGTGCACGGCACGTTCCGCCTGATTACCTATGAGGACCGCATCGAAGGCGGCGTGCACATGGCCATGGTGATGGGCGACATCCGCCGCGACGACCCTACCCTGGTGCGCGTGCACGTGATCGACCCGCTGCGCGACCTGGTGGGCGCCGAGTACAGCGGCCCCAGCAACTGGACCCTGTGGGCCGCCCTGCAACGCGTGGCCGAGGAAGGCCGTGGCGTGGTGGTGGTGCTGGCCAACCACGAATCGTCCCAGGCGCTGCTGGAACGGGTGCCGCACCTCACCCAGCCACCGCGGCAGTACAGCCGCTCGCAGTCGCGGATTTATTCCGAGGTGGGCACTGGGGCGCAGATTCTGCAGGACATTGGCGTGGGCAAGCTGCGCCACCTGGGGCCGCCGCTGAAGTATGCGGGGCTGACGGGGTATGACTTGGAGGTGGTGGAGAGTATTCCTTTTACCCTCTGACCCTGTGGGAGCTGGCTTGCCAGCGAGCTTTTCGGCGCCCCAAAAACTCGCTGGCAAGCCAGCTCCCACATTTTCTGCCGTGCGAAGTCCCCATCCGCAGATAGCCGGTAAGGCGAAACTCTTGTACAAATCTTGGAATACCATAATATGATATTCCAGTAGACCGAAAGAATGTGTCAGGTGCGCCCGCCAGGGACAGCACAAACAACAAGCCCTGACGCGGTCGACCATTACCAGGTCCCCTGGACCCACTGCTCCCGAAAGGCGGGCGTTGTTACAGCCCGCTCAAAACACAACAAATGAGGGCGTACAAATGGTGTTCAACAAAGGTGCTACTGCGGTTCTCGCCGCAGGCATTCTGGCCGTATCCACGAGCGTTGCATTTGCCGCCGACAGCATGAGTTTCGTCAGCTGGGGGGGTACCACCCAGGACGCCCAGAAAGCCGCATGGGCCGAACCCTTCAGCAAGGCCGCCAATGTCAAAGTGGTGCAGGACGGCCCCACCGACTACGGCAAGCTCAAGGCCATGGTCGACAGCGGCAACGTGCAGTGGGACGTGGTGGACGTAGAGGCTGACTTCGCCCTGCGCGCCGCCGCCGAAGGCCTGCTGGAACCGCTGGACTTCAAGGTCATCGACCGCGACAAACTCGATTCGCGCTTCGTCAGCGACCACGGCGTGGGCTCGTTCTACTTCTCCTTCGTGCTGGGCTACAACGAAGGCAAGCTGGGCGCCGGCAAGCCCCAGGACTGGACCGCGCTGTTCGACACCAAGACCTACCCCGGCAAGCGTGCCCTGTACAAATGGCCGAGCCCCGGCGTGCTGGAACTCGCCCTGCTGGCCGACGGCGTGCCTGCCGACAAGCTCTACCCGCTGGACCTGGACCGCGCTTTCAAGAAACTCGACACCATCAAGAAAGACATCGTCTGGTGGGGCGGCGGCGCGCAGTCGCAGCAGCTGCTGGCCTCGGGTGAAGCCAGCATCGGCCAGTTCTGGAACGGCCGCATTTACGCCCTGCAACAGGACGGCGCGCCAGTGGGCGTGAGCTGGAAACAGAACCTGGTCATGGCCGATTTCCTGGTCATTCCCAAGGGCTCGAAAAACAAGGACGCGGCGATGAAGTTCCTGGCCAATTCCAGCTCGGCCAAGGGCCAGGCGGACTTCGCCAACCTCACCGCCTATGCTCCGGTGAACAAGGACAGCGTGAGCCTGCTCAAGCCCGAGCTCGCGCCGAACCTGCCCACTGCCTACGCTAAGGATCAGATCACCCTCGACTTCGCCTACTGGGCCAAAAACGGCCCGGCTATTGCG
Organism: Pseudomonas sp. JC1203; assembly: GCF_056175065.1. Lineage (NCBI taxonomy): Bacteria > Pseudomonadati > Pseudomonadota > Gammaproteobacteria > Pseudomonadales > Pseudomonadaceae > Pseudomonas > Pseudomonas sp. JC1203. Next base: position 50,063 of record NZ_JBWCAM010000022.1, on the reverse strand, counting down.
ACACGGTGGAACGAATGGCTGGTCAAATGAAGATGACGGCGGCTTCCCACCGTCACGGCAACGGCGGCGCTCCCAGCGCCGCCGGCGCCACACCCGGCAAGGCGACAGCCATGGCAAACACCCCCACCCTGGCGCAACGCTGGCGCGGCAGCCGCAACCTGCTGCCGGCCCTGCTGTTCCTGGGCCTGTTCTTCTTCGCGCCGCTGATCGGCCTGCTGCTGCGCGGCGTGCTGGAGCCGGTGCCGGGCCTGGGCAACTACCAGGAACTGTTCGCCAACTCGGCCTACGCCCGCGTGCTGTTCAACACCTTCTCGGTGGCAGGGCTAGTCACCCTGTTCAGCGTGCTGCTGGGCTTTCCGCTGGCCTGGGTGATTACCCTGGTGCCACGCGGCTGGGGCCGCTGGTTGCTGAACATCGTGCTGCTGTCGATGTGGACCAGCCTGCTGGCGCGCACCTATTCCTGGCTGGTGCTGTTGCAGGCCAGCGGGGTGATCAACAAGGCGCTGATGGCCATGGGCATCATCGACCAGCCGCTGGAGATGGTGCACAACCTAACCGGCGTGGTCATCGGCATGAGCTACATCATGATCCCGTTCATCGTGCTGCCGTTGCAGGCCACCATGCAGGCCATCGACCCGATGGTGCTGCAGGCCGGCTCGATCTGCGGCGCCAGCCCCTGGACCAACTTCTTCAAGGTGTTCCTGCCGCTGTGCCGCTCGGGGCTGTTCTCGGGGGCATTGATGGTATTCGTGATGTCGCTGGGGTACTACGTGACGCCGGCACTGCTGGGCGGCGCGCAGAACATGATGCTGCCCGAGTTCATCGTGCAGCAGGTGCAGTCGTTCCTCAACTGGGGCCTGGCCAGCGCGGCGGCGGCGTTGCTGATCGTCATCACCCTGGTGCTGTTCTACTTCTACCTGAAGCTGCAACCGGAAAGCCCGGTCGGCTCCAGCAACGCGAGGTAAGCCGACATGCTGCTGACCCCCAATGCCATGAGCACGCGCATGCGTGTCGGCCTGTACACCACCACGGGCATCATCGCGCTGTTCCTGTTGCTGCCCATCGTGTTCATCGTGCTGCTATCGTTCGGCTCGTCCCAGTGGCTGGTGTTCCCGCCCCCGGGCTGGACGCTGAAATGGTACGTGCAGTTCTTCTCCAACGCCGACTGGATGGACGCGGCGCTGTCGAGCCTGAAGGTGGCGATACTCACCACGTTCTTCTCGGTGGCATTGGGGCTGCCCACCGCATTCGCCCTAGTGCGCGGCAAGTTCCCTGGCCGCGAAATGCTCTACGGGCTGTTCACCCTGCCGATGATCGTGCCGCTGGTGATCATCGCCGTGGCGGTGTATGCGCTGTTCCTGAAGCTGGGCTACACCGGCACGCTGTTCGCCTTCGTGGTCAGCCACGTGATCGTGGCGCTGCCGTTCACCATCATTTCCATCATCAACTCGCTGAAACTGTTCGACCAGTCCATCGAGGATGCCGCGGTGATCTGCGGCGCCTCGCGCCTGCAGGCGATCTTCAAGGTGACCTTCCCCGGCATCCGCCCGGGCATGGTGGCCGGCGGCCTGTTCGCCTTTTTGGTGTCGTGGGATGAAGTGGTGCTGAGCGTGATGATGGCTAGCCCCACCCTGCAAACCCTGCCGGTAAAAATGTGGACCACCTTGCGCCAGGACCTGACCCCGGTGATCGCCGTCGCCTCGACGTTGCTGATTGCCCTGTCGGTCATGGTGATGGTCATCGCCGCCGCCCTGCGTCGGCGCAACGAAATGCGTCTGGGAGTGAATTCATGAGTGCCGTGATCAAAGATTCCGCGCAACCAGGCAAGTCCCTGGTCAGCCTGTGCAACCTGAACAAGCATTACGGCGACTTCGCCGCTGTGGATAACATTTCCCTGGACATCCAAGACGGTGAATTCCTGACCTTCCTGGGCTCCAGCGGCTCGGGCAAGAGCACCACCCTGTCGATGCTGGCCGGCTTCGAGACACCCAGCAGCGGCGAGATCCTGGTCAACGGCAAGTCGCTGGTGAACGTGCCGCCGCACAAGCGCGACATCGGCATGGTGTTCCAGCGCTACTCGCTGTTCCCGCACCTGTCGGTACGCGACAACATCGGCTTCCCGCTGGCCATTCGCAAACTGGCACCGGCCGAAGTGGCCAAGCGTGTCGACGCCATGCTCAAGCTGGTGCAACTGGAGCAGTTCGCCCACCGCCGCCCTTCTCAGCTTTCCGGCGGCCAGCAGCAGCGCGTGGCCATCGCCCGCGCGCTGGTGTACGAACCGCGCATTCTGTTGATGGACGAGCCGCTGGGCGCGCTGGACAAGAAGCTGCGTGAAGACCTGCAGGACGAACTGCGCCAGTTGCACCGGCGGCTGGGCATCACCATCGTCTACGTTACCCACGACCAGGAAGAAGCCATGCGCCTGTCCCAGCGCATCGCCATTTTCAGCCACGGCAAGATCGTCGGCCTGGGCACGGGTTATGACCTGTACCAGAACCCGCCGAACGCCTTTGTGGCATCGTTCCTCGGCAATTCCAACTTCCTCAAGCTGAAGGCCCAGGGCAACGCCGCCGCCAGCTTCGAGAACCAGGCGCTGTCGATTCGCCTCACGCCCAACCTGCACGAAGGCCAGGACGTGCTGCTGATGATCCGCCCGGAAAAGGCCCAGGCCCTGAGCGTCGAACAGGCGGCCCGCGAGCCGTTGCAGGCGGGCTGGAACGAGGTGGCGGCGAAGGTCACCGAAGTGTTGTTCCTGGGCGAAAGCCAGACCTGCAGCGTGGTGACCGCCAGCGGCACCGCCATGACCGTGAAAGCCCTGAGCGCCGCCGGCATGCCGCTGAAAGCGGGTGATGCGGTGCGGGTGCGCTGGGCCACGGCCGATGCGTGCGTGTATACCGAGTGGGCCGAAGGTGACCTGAACAAGGCCGCTGGCGCGCACTGAGCCTGATCCCACCCACAAAAAAGGCGCCCCTCAAGGCGCCTTTTTTTTCCTGTAGCAGCGGCCAAAGGCCGCGTCCCTCTCCCACCAACCGCGCAGGCCCGGGACGCGGCCTGCGGCCGCTGCTACGGGTTATTTGGTGTAGGCGAGTTTTGCGGTCTGGGCCGGATGGCCGCGCGTGGCCAGGCACCAGTACAGCGGACAAGTCACCAGCAACCCCACCAGCCACGACAAATCCACCCCATCAATCACGTTCGCCCACGGCCCCACATACAGCGAGGTATTGGCGAACGGCAGCTGCACCACAATGCCAATGAAATACGCCACGATCGCATGCGGGTTAAACCGCCCATACACCCCGCCATCGGCGGCGAATATCGAGGCAATGTCATAGCTGCCGCGCTTGATCAGGTAGAAGTCGATCAGGTTGATCGACGCCCACGGCACCAGCACCAGCAGCAGCGCCAGAATCAGCCCGATGAAGTGCGAGATGAAGTGAGACGAAGCCCCCAGCGCCATGAAGCAGCAGCCTGTGAGTACCGCGGCCGACAACACCACGCGCACCTTGATGCTCGGCGTCCAGCTGCCGGCGAAGGTCTGGATCGAGGTGACGATGGAAAGCGTGGCGCCATACAGGTTCAGGGCGTTGTGGCTGATGATGTTCAGCAGGAACAGCACCATCAGCACCGGGCCCAGGCCGCCTGTGGCCTGCTTCACCGCCGCCATGGCCTCGGTGCCCTCGGGGGTTGCCAGCACCGCCACGGCGCCAAAGCTGAAGGACAGGATGGTGCCCAGGCACGCGCCCGCGTAGGTGGCCAGGAACGGCCGGGCGATGCCGATATCCGCCGGCAGGTAGCGCGAATAGTCGGATACGTAGGGCGAGAAGCTGATCTGCCAAATGATGCCCAGCGACACCGTGGCCAGAAACCCCGACAGGTTGAAGGCGCCACGGCTGAAGAAGTCCAGCGGCAGGTCATGACTGAAGATCATCACGAAGCCGGCCAGCAGCGCGCTGCCCATCACCCAGGTGCCAATGCGGTTGAGGGTGTGGATAAACCGGTAGCCGACCACGCCGATGGCGGTGGCGCTGAGCGCGCCGATAATGATGCCGGCGGGCAGCGGCACGGCATTGACGATGCCGTGAATCGATTCACCTGCCAAGACGATATTGGAGATGAAGAAGCCCACGTAGATAATCGCCGCGAAGAACACGATCAGCAGCGCGCCGTAGCGCCCGAACTGCCCGCGGCTTTGCACCATTTGCGGAATGCCCATGCGCGGGCCCTGGGCCGAGGCCAGGGCAATCACCACCCCGCCGATCATGTGGCCAAGCACAATCGCCACCAGCCCCCACAGCAAATTGAGGTGGAACACCTGCACCACCATGGCCCCGGTAACAATCGGCAGGGGGGCGATATTGGTGCTGAACCACAAGGTAAAGAGATCGCGCGCCTTCCCATGGCGCTCAGCTAACGGCACGTAATCCACCGTATGGTTTTCGATCAGTTGCGTCTGTTCGGTCTTCTGGGACATGGATGCACTCGATTCTCTGTTCTTGTCTTTGTATGGAAATGCAATTCGGGGGCCGTTCATCGACGCCCCCTCGAACGAAGACCATATTATGGTATTCCAAGCTTTCCACAAGTTAAAACTTGGCATACCATCAGACAACAAAGCGGCATAAAACCAATTCAGCCGCAGCCTACCGAGGAACACGAAATGATCGACGCCACCGTCTACAAGAACGTCATGGGCTCCTTCCCTTCGGGCGTGACCGTGATCACCACGCTGGACGACGACGGCCAGGTCGTGGGCCTCACTGCCAGTGCCTTCAGCTCCCTGTCCATGGACCCGGCGCTGGTGCTGTTCTGCCCCAACTACAGTTCCGACTCCTACCCTGTGCTGATCAAGAACAAGCGCTTCGCCATTCACCTGCTGTCGGGCCAGCAACAGGCCGAAGCCTACGCATTCGCGCGCAAGGGCCGCGACAAGGCCGCCGGCCTCGAGTGGACCTTGAGTGAGTTGGGCAACCCGCTGCTGGCGGGCGCGGTGGCCATCATCGAGTGCGAGCTGTGGCGCGAATACGAAGGTGGTGACCACGCCATCATGGTTGGTGCAGTGAAAAACCTCATCGTCCCCGAGCAGGGCCCAAGCCCGCTGGTGTACTGCCGCGGCAAGATGGGCGCACTGCCCGCCTTCGCATAAAGACATTGCAGATTATTGGTATTATGGTATACCAATAATACGACCGCAGCGCCTAGCGCTCCCACAGCATCAGGCCCGCTTACGGCGGGCCAAAAACAAAAGATCCGAGGTACGCGTCATGAAGTTTTCCCTGTTCGTGCATATGGAACGCTGGGATGAGCAAGTCAGCCACCGGCAGCTGTTCGAAGACCTCACCGAGCTCACCCTGATGGCCGAAAAAGGCGGCTTCAGCACCGTCTGGATCGGCGAACACCACGCCATGGAATACACCATTTCGCCAAGCCCGATGCCGCTGCTGGCGTACCTGGCCGGTAAAACCACCACCATTCACCTGGGCGCCGGCACCATCATCGCGCCGTTCTGGCACCCGCTGCGGGTAGCCGGTGAATGCGCCCTGCTGGACGTCATCAGCAACGGCCGCATGGAAGTGGGCCTGGCCCGCGGCGCCTACCAGGTGGAGTTCGACCGCATGGCCGGCGGCATGCCCGCCAGCAGCGGCGGCAACGCCCTACGGGAGATGGTGCCGGTGGTGCGCAAACTGTGGGAAGGCGACTACGCCCACGACGGCGAAATCTGGAAATTCCCCACCTCCACCAGCGTGCCGAAACCGGTGCGCACGCCACCGATCTGGATCGCCGCCCGCGACCCTGACTCGCACAACTTCGCCGTGGCCAACGGCTGCAACGTCATGGTCACGCCATTGATGAAAGGCGACGAGGAAGTGGTGGACCTGAAGAACAAGTTCGAAGCCGCGCTGGCCAATAACCCGAGCATTCCCCGCCCGCAGTTGATGGTGCTGCGCCACACCCACGTGCACGCCAAGGATGACCCGGACGGCTGGCAGGTGGGCGCCAAGGCCATCTCGCGCTTCTACCGCACCTTCGATGCCTGGTTCGGCAACAAGACCACCCCGGTAAACGGCTTCCTCGACCCAAGCCCGGAAGAAAAATTCGCCGAGCGCCCGGAGTTCCAGCTGGAGAACATCCGCAAGAACACCATGATCGGCACGCCGGAAGAGATCGTCGCACGCATCAAGTATTACCAGGAACTGGGGGTGGATGAGTTCAGCTTCTGGTGTGACAACAGCTTGCCGCATGAAGAAAAGCGTAAGTCGCTGAAGCTGTTCATCGACCACGTGGTGCCGGCGTTCCGCTAACCCATGTGGGAGCTGGCTTGCCAGCGAGCTGTTGCGGCCCTAAAAACTCGCGGGCACGCCAGCTCCCACATTGTTGCTGTGCGCCATCGAACGCGTCGTCTGCATCGCGGCCAAGGCCGGCTCCTACCACGTACGGCGTAGGAGCCGACTTTAGTCGCGATGCAGACGACGCTGTTTCACGACAGTCGCTGACTCGTCAGGGGTTCAGGAAATCAAGACCCCACCACCGCCCCACCCTGCACCACGCCCGGCGCATCCGCCTCCGGCTTGATCCGCACCACTTCCCGCGCCACTGTCCACACGATGATCGCGGCGATGATGTCGAATATCGCCAGCACCACGAACAGCGGGCTGTAGCCCACTTGGGTCACCAGCACGCCGAACACGGCAGTGAACGCTGCCGCGCCGAGGAAGCCGAACATGCCGCCGGCACCGGTGGCGGTGGCCACTTCGTTCTTGCCGAACGAGTCGGAGGTAATGGCGTACAGCGCACCCGACAGGGTCTGGTGGGCGAAACCGCCTACGCACAGCAGGGCAATGGCCATGTACGGGCTGTCGACCAGGCCGATGCAGGCCGGGCCGATCATGCATGAACAGCCGAACAGCATGACCATTTTCCGCGAGGTGAACAGCGACACCTTGCAGTAGCGGTGGAAGATCGGGCTCAGGTAGCCGCCCAGCACGCAACCCAGGTCGGCGGCCAGGAACGGCAGCCAGGCGAACATCGCGATTTCCTTGATGTTCATGTGCCGTTCGGTCATCAGGTACAGCGGGATCCAGGCGTTGAAGGTCTGCCAGGCCGGCTCGGAAAGGATGCGCGCCGAGGCGATGGCGTAGAAGTTGCGGCTGGCGACGATCTTTTTCCAGCTGCCGCGCTGCTTGGGTTCTTCCTTGAAGTGCGCTTCCTGGCCGCTGAGGATGTACTCGCGCTCTTCATCGCTGAGGCGTTTCTGGTCACGCGGGTGTTTATAGAGGAACAGCCAGCCCACGCTCCAGACGATGCCGGCGGCGCCGACGATCAGGAACGCCAACTGCCAGCCGCTGTGCAGGATGGCCCACACCACCAGCGGCGGCGCCAGCAACGCGCCCACCGAGGAGCCGATGTTGAACCAGCCAATGGCGACCGAGCGCTCCTTGGCCGGGAACCACTCGGTGGTAGCCTTTACGCCGGCCGGCAGGCCAGCGGCTTCGGTCAGGCCCAGCAGGCCGCGCAGGAATGCCAGGCTCTGCCAGCCGGTTGCCAGGGCGGCGCCAGCGCAGGCCAGCGACCAGGCGACGGCGAACACCGCGAAGCCCATCTTGGTGCCGATGGCATCGAGGATGTAGCCGGCAATGGGTTGCATCAGCGCGTAGCAGATCTGCCAGGCGACGACGATGTGGGAATATTGCTCGGTGGAGATGGTCAGTTCGCTCATCATCGTGGGCGCTGCGACCGACAGGGTGTTACGGGCCAGGTAGTTGACGATCAAGCCGCCCATGACCAGGGCGACCATCCACCAACGGATGCCTTTTATCTTCATCACATCACCTTGATTGTATTTTTGTTAGGTGAGCGTTATCCACAGGAGGGAGTCGCGCTATCGACACATTTAGTCATACGTTGTCGTATAACCACCTTATAGCGATACTGGCGAATGGGTGTCAATGCCGATTCCGCGCATCGTCGATTGACAGCGACCGGCTGCGCTCCCAATAATTCACCGCAAGTTGTACGATGACATCTAACCAACAATAATTTACAAGAGGCCGAGCTGCCCATGACCACCCCAAGCAAACCCGTCAATCGCCTGCTGCTTACCGGTGCCGCCGGCGGCCTGGGCAAGGAATTGCGCCAACGCCTCAAGCCTTTCTGCCGCACGCTGCGCCTGTCCGACATCGCCAGCATTGGCGCCGTGGATGAGCAGACGGAAGAATTCCAGCTGTGCGACCTTTCCGACAAACAGGCGGTGCACCATCTGGTGGAAGGCGTGGACGCCATCGTGCATTTTGGTGGCGTGTCGGTAGAACGGCCGTTCGAGGAGATCCTCGGCGCCAACATCTGCGGTGTGTTCCACATTTACGAAGCGGCGCGCCGCCATGGCGTGAAGCGGGTGATTTTCGCCAGCTCCAACCACGTCATCGGCTTCCACAAGCAGACCGAAGTGCTGGACGCCCAGAGCCCGCGCCGCCCGGACAGCTACTACGGCCTGAGCAAGTGCTACGGCGAAGACACCGCCAGCTTCTATTTCGACCGCTATGGCATCGAGACCCTGACCATCCGCATCGGCTCCTCGTTTGCCGAACCGCAGAACCGTCGCATGCTCAGCACCTGGTTGAGCTTCGACGACCTGACCCAACTGATCGCCCGCGGTTTGTACACCGACAACATCGGCCACACCGTGGTATACGGCGCCTCGGATAACACCCCGAACTGGTGGGACAACCGCCATGCCGCGCACCTGGGCTACCAGCCCAAGGACAGCAGCGAGCCGTTCCGCGCCAAAGTGGAAGCGCAGCCGATGCCGCCGGCCGATGACCCGACCATGGTTTACCAGGGTGGCGCGTTCGTGGCGGCCGGTCCATTCGGCGACAACTGAGACAAACCGTAGCCGCAGCCTGACGGCATCGGCTACGGGGGTTCCGGCACGCTTGGAAACGTCCAGAAATAACACCAGGCAGCCCCTGGACCTGAATACCCAAATCCCTATGGCAAAATGGCGATCCAGTCGTACAAGGATCGCCGATTGTCTCGCTTCGGATCACCCCAATCCCTGCCTGTCCCTGATGGCTTTGATTACCACGAAGACCATGCGTTCTGTCACCCGCTGACAAGCAAGCAACATTGGGGAACCGTTGTAGTGACCAGCCAATTGCTCCAGCAATCAGGTGGTCCCATCCTGCTAAGGGCGGGCCGCCACTACGGCCCGCACAGAGGCTTCGGCATTCGGCATATCTGGCAAGAACGAGGTCACGACCTGGCACGCTTCGGTTACCCCAGCATCTACGACGTCCCGCGTTTCGTGAGCGACGTCATTGTCGATGGAGCTATTGTTGTTTGTGAGTTCAATGAAATGGCTGGACACCATCGCCTGATCGTACTGAGGGGGCGTAAAGGGTGTGTCGTACTGGCAGCGTTTCCGGATTTGCACAACGAGGACGAGATCTTTTATAGCGTGGTGACTGCTTATAGAAATCGAGCCACCAACGGCCGGGCAGTTGCGGTAGTGAGAGCCTGACACGAAAAAAGGCGCCATCAAGGCGCCTTTTTGCTGAATACGGAGGGCTGGTAGTCGCAGCGCTCGCTTAGCTAGCTTCCGAAGAAGCTGGGTTACGTGCTAACTGGTTGGCCGAAGCCTGTGAGTTACCGCTACCGCGAAACTGGCGCGTTTCGCACATCCGCAGTACCGAGCCAATTCGCCTGATGCCCTGGTACCCCTGCTCTTATGTGAGCCCTCAGCTGACATTCTTGATCAGCGCCCCCTCGGAGTCAATTCCGAATCGACAGTCGTCACGTCGAATATGTCAGTGATTGTAAGCACTCTCATTATGCTCACCCAGATCCAACCCCAACTCCTCCGTCGCCTCGTCCGCCCGCAAGCCAATCACCACCTTGATCACCTTCAGGATGATCCAGCTCACCGCGAAGCAATAGACGAAGGTGAACGCCACGCCTTTGAACTGCGCCCACAGTTGCCCGGCGATGGTCACGTCCGGCACGTACCCGCCCAACGACGGCACGCAGAACACGCCGGTGAGCAACGCGCCGACGATGCCGCCGATGCCGTGCAGGCCGAACACGTCAAGGCTATCGTCGTAGCCGAAGCGACGTTTCAGGCTGGTGGCGCCCAGGTAGCAGATAACCCCGCACAGCAAGCCGATGGCCAACGCACCGCCGGTGCCCACGTAGGCGCATGCCGGCGTGATGCCCACCAGGCCAGCCAAGGCACCGCTGGCAAGGCCCAGGGCGCTGGGGCGGCCGGCCTTGAACCATTCGGTGAACATCCAGCCGATGATGCCGGCGCATGCGCCCAGCTGGGTGTTGATCATGACGATGCCGGACAGGCCGCTGAGGCCACCGCCCGAACCGATGTTGAAACCGAACCAGCCCACCCACAGCATGGCCGCGCCGACCATGGTGAAGCTCAGGTTATGCGCGGGCATGGGCGTGTGCGGGTAACCCTTGCGCTTGCCCAGCAAAATGCACGCGGCAAGCGCCGCGACGCCGGCGTTGATGTGCACCGCGGTGCCGCCGGCGTAGTCCAGGGTGCCCCAGTTGTGCATCAAGGCCCCTGCCCCGCCCCACACCATGTGGGCGATGGGCGCATAGACCAGGGTGAACCACACTGCCATGAAGATCAGCGCTGCCGAGAATTTCATGCGCTCGGCGAAGGCGCCGGCGATCAACGCCGGCGTGATGATGGCGAAGGTCATCTGGAAGGTCACGAACACGCCTTCGGGAATGTCGCCGACGATGCTGTCAGCGTTCATGCCGGCCAGGAACACCCGGCTCAGGCCGCCGACGAAGCTGTTGAAGGTCACTTGGCCGTCGACCATGTTGGTGGTGTCGACCACCATGCTGTAGCCGTAGATCACCCACAAAACACCCACCACGCCCGCGATGCCGAAGCATTGGGTGAACAGCGACAGCATGTTTTTCGCCCGCACCAGGCCGCCATAGAACAGCGCCAGGCCCGGCAGGCACATGAACAGCACCAGCACGGCGGCGGTGATCATCCAGGCGGTGCTGCCCAGGTTGAGCACCGGGGGTGGGGTGTCGGCGGCGTTGGCCAGAGGGGATAAAAGGGTTAATGCGAGGAGGGAAATGCCGGGAAGACGGTTGACCATTTTCGAAGCTCCTGCGAGGAATGGAAGGTTGTCTGGCAGCAAGCTAAGTGGGGAAAACCTCGGGCCTTATTGGCCTCTTATTGGCGCACTGACGCGGCCTGCGGCCGCTGCTACCGGGGGTGGAACCGCCCCACGCCCCGGGCGGGGGCCCCACACACAACCCTTCTTGGGGCCCCGGCCGCCGCCGGGGGCCCGGGGCCCGGGGGGGCCCCGGGCCCCCCGCCCGCGTCCGGGCTCAACTCAATACCCGCTGCCAGGCACCCAACTGGTCCCCGCCAACGGCACCCGCGCCATGGCTGCAGCTTCCACGGTCAGCGCCACCAGGTCCTCGGGGTCGAGGTTGTGCAGGTGCGACTTGCCGCAGGCGCGGGCCATGGTCTGCGCTTCCAGCACCAGCACGCGCAGGTAGTTGGCCAGGCGGCGGCCGCCTTCCACCGGGTCCAGGCGCTTGGACAGCTCCGGGTCCTGGGTGGTGATGCCCGCCGGGTCGCGGCCGTTCTGCCAGTCATCGTAGAAACCGGCGGCCGAGCCGATTTTCTTCAGTTCCTCGTCCAGGCGCGGGTGGTTGTCACCCAGCGCGATCAGCGCGGCGGTACCGATGGCTACCGCATCGGCGCCCAGGGCCATGGCCTTGGCCACGTCGGCGCCGTTGCGAATGCCGCCCGACACAATCAGCTGCACCTTGCGGTGCATGCCCATTTCCTGCAAAGCCTGTACCGCTTGCGGAATGGCCGGCAAAATCGGAATGCCCACGTGCTCGATGAACACTTCCTGGGTGGCCGCAGTGCCGCCCTGCATGCCGTCCAGCACAATCACGTCGGCGCCGGCCTTCACCGCCAGCTTCACATCGTAGTACGGCCGGCTGGCGCCGATCTTCACGTAGATGGGCTTCTCCCAGTCGGTGATCTCGCGGATCTCGGCGATCTTGATGGCCAGGTCATCCGGCCCGGTCCAGTCCGGGTGGCGGCAGGCCGAACGCTGGTCGACGCCAATCGGCAAGGTGCGCATGCCCGCCACGCGCTCGGTGACCTTCATGCCCAACAACATGCCACCACCACCTGGCTTTGCCCCTTGGCCGAGCACGATCTCGATGGCGTCGGCCTTGCGCAGGTCGTCCGGGTTCATGCCGTAGCGCGATGGCAGGTATTGGTACACCAGGTGCTGGGACTGGCCGCGCTCTTCCGGGGTCATGCCGCCGTCCCCGGTGGTGGTGCTGGTGCCGGCAATAGTGGCGCCACGGCCCAGGGCTTCCTTGGCGTTGGCCGACAGCGCGCCGAAGCTCATGCCGGCGATGGTCACCGGGATCTTCAGGTGGATGGGCTTCTTGGCAAAACGGTTGCCGAGGATGACGTCAGTGCCGCATTTCTCCCGGTAGCCTTCCAGCGGGTAGCGCGACACGCTGGCGCCCAGCAGCAACAGATCGTCGAAATGCGGCACCTTGCGCTTGGTGCCGCCGCCGCGAATGTCGTAGATGCCGGTCTCGGCGGCACGCTGGATTTCCTGGATGGTCAGGCGGTCGAAGGTGGCGGACTCGCGCAGCACCGGAGGGTTCTTCTCGCTCATATCAATGCTCCTCAGTACGCGGACGCGTTATCGACTTTGAAGTTGTACAGCTGACGGGCCGAGCCATAGCGCTTGAAGTCGCTGGCCTGGTGGGCGAAACCGGCGCGGTTGAGCAATTCCTGCAGTTCTTCCAGGTGCTCGGCGCGCATCTCTTTCTCGATGCAGTCCGAGCCCAGGGACTCGACCTTGCCCTTCACGTAGATGTGGGTTTCGTACAGCGAGTCGCCCAGCGCATCGCCGGCATCGCCACACACCACCAGGCGCCCGGCCTGGCCCATGAAGCAGCTCATGTGGCCGATGCTGCCACCGACGACGATGTCGATGCCCTTCATGGAAATGCCGCACCGGGCGCCGGCATCGCCCTCTATCACCAGCAAGCCGCCATGGGCCGTGGCCCCGGCCGCCTGCGAGGCGCTGCCCTTGACCCGCACATAGCCGCTCATCATGTTCTCGGCGCAGCCGACGCCGACGTTGCCGTGCACGGTGATCGAGGCCTTCTGGTTCATGCCGGCGCAGTAGTAGCCGGCGTGGCCCTGGATATCGATGGATACCGCTTCGTTCACGCCGACGGCGAGGTTGTGCTTGCCGTTGGAATGGGTCACCACCCACTCACGGTCTTCAACGTTGTTGACCTGGTCGTGCAGCGCCTGGTTGAGGTCGCGCACGCTGGCAGTGGAAAGGTCGATGGTTTTCATGTGCGTGCTCCTTAAGCCGACTCGCGTTCCCAGACATAAAGGGTGGCCGGTGCCGGCTCCCAGATTTTCGCGTTTTCAATGCCCGGCAGGCTCGACAGCGCCTGGTACTCCGAGGCCATGGCCACGTAGTCATCGGTCTCGGCGAGGATGGCCGGCTTGCAGGCAATCGGGTCGCGGATCACCGCGAAACCGTTGCGGGTGCCGATGGCGAAGGTGAAGAAGCCGTCGAGGTTTTCCAGCGAGTTATCCAGCGCTTCTTTCAGCGTGTCGCCCTGCTGCAGGCGCCAGGTCAGGTAGCCGGCGGCCACTTCGGTGTCGTTGTCGGTCTCGAAGGTGATGCCTTCGCGCTTGAGTTCCTGGCGCAGGCGGAAGTGGTTGGACAACGAGCCGTTGTGCACCAGGCACAGGTCGGCGCCGGTGGAGAACGGGTGGCTGCCTTCCATGGTCACCGCGCTTTCGGTGGCCATGCGGGTATGGCCGATGATGTGGCTGCCTTTCATGCTGGCCAGCCCGAAGCGCTGGGAAATCTCCCGTGGCAGGCCCATGCCCTTGAGAATCTCAATGCTCTGCCCGGCGCTCATGATGCGCAGCGCAGGCGCCAGTTCGGCCAACGCGGCGCGGGCGCAGGCTTCAGTGGTGTTGACCTTGAGCACGGCGGCGCTGGCGTTCTGGAACCAGTCCAGCGAGCAACCCAACTGCCCTTCCAGGGCGCTCATCAGCGCGTGGAAATCGAAACCTTCGGTGGTGCTTTGCAGGGTTAGCTTGACCCAGCCGTCCGCCACCTCGTCACCGTAGATGGCAAAGCCGGCGCTGTCGGGGCCGCGGTCGGTCATGGCCTCCAGCATCGGTTCGAACAGCTTGCCCAGCTGGGCTTCGAGCTGCGGGTTCTTCAGGTACAGCCCCACGATTCCACACATAACAGGTCTCCTTCGCTGGGCGGCACAGGCGCCGCCAGCGCTTCATTGAAGGGTAAGAATCAGAAGAATTCGGTGTAGCGCTGGATCTCCCAGTCGGAGACATGACGGCTGTATTCCACCCACTCCATGCGCTTGAGCTTGATGAACTCGCCGACGATTTCCTTGCCCAGCACCTCGCTGAACAGCGGGTCGGCTTCCAGCGCGTCGCAGGCTTCCTTCAGCGACTGCGGCAGGGTCTTGATGCCGCGCGCGGCAATCTCTTCCAGGCTCAGCTTGTAGAGGTTTTCATTGCAGACCTGGTCGGGCATCAGCTGGCGGTCGATGCCGTCGAGGCCGGCGGCGATGATCGCGGCGCTCACCAGGTACGGGTTGCAACCGGCATCGGGCAGGCGGAACTCCAGGCGGCCATACGGCACGCGGACCATGGCCGAGCGGTTGTTGGCGCCGAAGGCAATGAAGGCTGGGGCCCAGGTGGCGCCGGACAGCGAGTTGCCGACCACCAGGCGCTTGTAGGAATTGACCGTGGGCGCCGCGAACGCGCACAGCGCCGGGCCGTGGGCCAAAAGGCCGGCGGCGAAGTGGTAGGCCAGCTTCGACAGGCCCATGCCGCTGGGGTCGCTGGCGTCATGGAAGAGGTTCTTGTTGTCGGCGCTGGCGATGGACAGGTGGAAGTGCATGCCATTGCCGGCGCGCTTGGGGTCGGGCTTGGGCATGAACGAGCAGATCATGCCCAGGTCGTTGGCGATCTCGCCGGCGGCCATGCGGAAGAAGGTGAAGCGGTCCGCCGAGGTCATGGCGTCGCTGTAGGTGTAGTTGATCTCGAACTGGCCGTTGGCGTCCTCGTGGTCGATCTGGTAGATCTCGAAGTCGACCTTCTGCAGCGCTTCGGTCAGGCGTTCGAGGAATTCGCGCGAGCGCGACAAGCCTTTATAGTCGTAGCAAGGCTTGTCGAGGTTGTCGCTGGCGTCCACCAGTTGCAGCTTGCCGCCAGCGTCGCGGCGCATCAGGTTGAATTCGGGTTCAAGGCCGGTGTTCAGGGTCCAGCCCTTGTCGGCCAGGCGCTGCACCTGTTGTTGCAGCACGTAGCGGCTGTCGTACGGGTGGGGTTTGCCGTCCACATGGCCGATGCACACCACGCGGCCGTAGCCCGGTTGCCATGGCACCGGGGTCAGGGTGGCCAAGTCGCCGCGGGCCATGAAGTCGGGGCCGTGGGGCTCCATGCCCATGCCGCAAATGGCGAAGCCGGCGAAACCCGCGCCTTCTTCAGCCACCGTCTTGAGGCCACACACCGGCACCGACTTGGTCTTGGCGGCACCGTGGATATCGACGAACTGCGCCAGCACGTACTTGATCCCGTGCTGCTCGATAATGCGCTGGGTTTCTTCTGGCAACATGTGCACTTCACTCCTCGCGACTGGCTGGCTGATCGTTTATTCCGCTAAAGAAACTTACTTTCCCATTGGGAATGCAAGCTGCTTGCCAGATTTGCCGACGCCGGTGATTGATCGCGAAAACGAGCTTTGTACTCTGTCTATATGGGAATATAGTTTTCCCAGGGGGAATACCAGCAAACGCCGGACGGCGGAGCTCCCCGGATTTGCACATTCATGGTGCGAAACTAATATTAATGTACAGAAACCGTGCAGGCCTTTATGAACATGCCTATCGACCCCCAACCGCGTTTGAAGCTGGAGCAGTACCTGGGGATGCAGATCAAGCGCCAGCGCCAGGCGCAGGAACTCAAGCTGGCCGACGTGGCCCGCATCGCCGGCATCAGCCAGGGCATGCTGAGCAAGATCGAGAACGCCCAGGTGTCCACCAGCCTCGACACCCTCAGCCGCCTGTGCGACGTGCTGGGCATGCCCATGTCGAAACTGTTCAGCCAATACGACCAGCAAGGCAGCAGCGCCCTGCTGGTGAAGGCCGATGAAGGCCTGGAGGTGGTGCGCCGTGGCACCGAGAAGGGCCACACCTACCACCTGCTGAACCACACCCGCGGGCCGAAGAAGAGCTTCGAGGCGTACATGGTCAGCATGGACGACGCCAGCGAGGAGTTCCCGACCTTCTCGCACCCGGGCACCGAGTTCCTGCACCTGCTGGAGGGCGAGCTGATCTACCGCCATGGCAACCAGCTGTACCGCATGGAGGCTGGCGACAGCCTGACCTTCGACGGCGAAATCCCCCACGGGCCGGAGCAGTTGGTGCAGGTGCCGATCAAGTTGCTGTCGATCATGAATTACGGCAGCGAGAACCAGTAACCCGGGGGCCTTGATCAAAACCTGTGGGAGCTGGCTTGCCAGCGCGCTTTTGGGGCCTGAAAAGCTCGCTGGCAAGCCAGCTCCCACAGGGATTGATTTCGTGCCTCAACCCCTCAATAAAATTCCTGCCAGTTAAAAAAGTTTCACTACCCCTCTAGACGCCCCCTGCGCTTTCCCCTATAAAACCCACCAAGGAATATTTTATTCCCCACAGGCAATTTCCTGTGGGACGCCTTTTTTCGCCCTGCGATGCGCTGCCGCCACCTTCCCCCGAGGACAAGCCATGCAACACGAAAAACACCAATTCATTCTCAAGATAAGCTGCCCGGCCACCTCGGGCATCGTGGCGGCGGTGACCTCGTACCTGGCCGGCAACGCGTGCTACATCGGCGAGATGGCACAGTTCGACGACGAACTCAGCGGGCGGTTTTTCATGCGGGCGGTGTTTCGCTTCAACGACGGCCACGTCGGCGATATAGCTCAACTCAAGGCCGGCTTCGGCGACGTGGCCGGCCAGTTCGACATGGACTGGGAGCTGCACGACAACAGCCAGCCCATGCGCGTACTGCTGATGGTGAGCAAATTCGACCACTGCCTCACCGACCTGCTGTACCGCTACCACAAGGGCGAGATGGACATGACCATCACCGCCATCGTCTCCAACCACCTGGAGCTGCGGCCCATGGCCGAGCGCGAGGGCATCCGCTTCATCTACCTGCCCGTGACCAAGGACACCAAGGCCCGCCAGGAAGCCGAACTGATGAAGGTGGTGGACGAGACCCGCACCGACCTGGTGGTGCTGGCCCGCTACATGCAAATCCTCTCCGACGATTTGTGCAAGCAGCTGTCGGGGCGCGCCATCAACATCCATCACTCGTTCCTGCCCGGCTTCAAGGGCGCCAAGCCCTACCACCAGGCCTACCAGCGCGGCGTGAAGCTGATTGGCGCCACTGCCCACTACGTCACCAGCGACCTGGATGAAGGCCCGATCATCGAACAGGAAGTGCAGCGCGTGGACCACGCCTACCTGCCCGACGACCTGGTAGCCATAGGCCGCGATACCGAAACCGTGGCGCTGTCCAAGGCGGTGAAATACCACCTGCAGCACCGCGTCTTCCTCAACCAGGACCGCACGGTGATTTTCCGGTGAACAGCCTCAAGTTGATCGACGGCAAGGCCGCCGCCGCCCAGGTGCTGCGCCAGGTGCAGGACGACATCGCCCGGCACGGCATCCGCCCGGCCCTGGCGGTGATTCTGGTAGGCGCAGACCCAGCCAGCCAGGTGTACGTGCGCAACAAGATTTTGCGCGCCGAAGAAGCCGGCATCCGCTCGCTGGAGTACCGCCTGGCGGCCGATGCCAGCCAGGTTGAAGTGCTGGCGCTGATCGGCCGGTTGAATGCAGACCCCAGCGTCAATGGCATCCTGCTGCAACTGCCGCTGCCGGCACATATAGAAGAAGCCCTGGCCCTGCAGGCCATTGCGCCGAGCAAGGACGTCGACGGTTTTCACAGTGAAAACGTCGGCGGCCTCAGCCAGGGCCGTGACGTGCTCACGCCCTGCACGCCGAGCGGCTGCATGCATTTGCTGCACGCCGCCCTGGGTGACCTGAGCGGCAAGCACGCGGTGGTGGTGGGCCGCTCGAACATCGTCGGCAAACCCATGGCCGCCCTGCTGCTGCAGGCCCATTGTTCGGTCACTGTGCTGCATTCGCGCAGCGTCAACGCCCGCGAGCTGTGCCGCCAGGCCGACATCGTCATCGCCGCCGTGGGCCGCCCGCAGCTGCTCGACGCCAGCTGGCTGAAGCCGGGCTGCGTGGTCATCGACGTGGGCATCAACCGCATTGAAGAAGGCGGCCGCAGCCGCCTGGTCGGCGACGTCGATTTCGACAGCGCCCTGGCCGTAGCCAGCGCCATCACCCCGGTGCCCGGTGGCGTCGGGCCGATGACCATCGCCTTCCTGATGAAGAACACCCTGACCGCTGCGCTGCAGCAGGCCACCCCCCCAAGCAGCCTGTCGGAGGCCCCATGCCTTTCAACCTGTTGAAATATGGCCTGAGCTCGGAATACCCGGTCGAGGTAGACCTGCCCGCGCCCAAGGAACTGCAATCTTCCTACGACGTGGTGATCATCGGCGGCGGCGGCCACGGCCTGGCCACGGCCTATTACCTGGCCAAGTACCACGGCATCACCAACATCGCCGTGCTGGAAAAGTCCTACCTGGGCGGCGGCAACACCGCACGCAACACGGCGGTGATTCGCTCCAACTACCTGACCAGCGAAGGGGTGAAGTTCTACGCGGAATCGGTGCGCATGTTTGAAGGCCTGTCCAACGAGTTCGACTTCAACATCATGTATTCGCACCGTGGCCAGCTGACGCTTGCGCACACCGACGCCACCGTGCGCTCGTTCCGCCAGCGCGCCGAGGTGAACAAGCACTTCGGCGGCCGCACCGAGATGATCGACCGCCAGCAGATCCGCGAACTGGTGCCCACCCTCAACCTGGACCCCGGGCACCTGCCGGTGCTGGCCGGGCTGTGGCACATGGACGGCGCCACCGCCCGCCACGACGCCGTGGCCTGGGGCTACGCCAAGCAGGCGGCCAAGCGCGGCGTGGAGATCCACCAGCTTACCGAGGTGCAGGAGTTGGTGATCGAAAACGGCGCCATCACCGCCGTGAAGACCAACCGCGGCACTATCAAGTGCGGCTGCGCGGTGCAGGCCATCGCCGGGCTCAGCTCGCAGATGATGGCCAAGGCCGGCATCCGCTCGCCGATCCAGACCTTCCCGTTGCAGGCCATGGTGACCCAGCCGTTCAAGCCGTTCCTCGACCCGCTGGTGAGTTCCTCGGCGCTGCATTGCTACGTGCAGCAGACCAGCCGGGGCGAAGTGGTGTTTGGCGGCGGCTCCGATCCCTACCCGCTGTTCAATACCCGCTCCACCCTGGACTTGAAGGAAAGCCTGCTGGCCCACGCCATCGAGATGTTTCCCTTCCTGGCCAACGCCAAGCTGATGCGCCAGTGGGCCGGCATCACCGACATGACCCCGGACTACAGCCCGATCATGGGCCTTTCGCCGGTGAAGAATTACTACCTGGACGCCGGCTGGGGCACCTGGGGCTTCAAGGCCACGCCCATCTGCGGCAAGACCATGGCGGAACTGGTGGCCAGCGGCGGCAAGGTGCCCGAGCTGATCAAGCCATTCAGCCTGGCGCGCTTTTCCACCTTCAAGCAGGTCAACGAAATGGGCGCCACGGCGGCCAGCCACTGAGGAACGGACGATGAAAATCATGAATTGCCCGCTCAACGGGCCGCGCAATATCAGCGAATTCACCTACGGCGGCGAGTTCAAGGCCATGCCCGACCCGGCCACCTGCACCGACGCCGAATGGGCCGACTACGTGTTCAACTGCGAGAACCTCGCCGGCGTGGTGCGCGAGTGGTGGATGCACACACCGTCCAGCTACTGGTTCCTGGCCGAGCGCCACACGGTCACCGACGAGATCATCCGCACCTTCGACCCGAAGGAAGTCTTCACCGCCCGCGTCGAATTCGCCACCCAGGAGATCGCCGGATGAACCGCCTCCCCGCCCCCATGGGTCTGCTGATCGACCGCGACCAGCCGCTGACCTTCAGCTTCGACGACAAGCCCTACCAGGGCTTCGCCGGCGACAGCATCGCCAGCGCGCTGCTGGCCAACGGCCGCTTCCTGCTCTCGCGCTCGTTCAAATACCACCGCCCGCGCGGCCCGCTGAGCATGGCCGGGCAGGACGCCAACAGCCTGGTGCAACTGCCGCGCGAGCCCAACGTGCTGGCCGACATGCAACCGCTGGAACAGGGCCTGCAAGCCAGCGGGCAAAACTTCAGCGGCACGCTGGACAACGACAAGGACGCCTGGCTGGGCAAATTCTCGAAGTTCATGCCGGTGGGCTTCTACTACCGCTCGTTCTACAAGCCCAAGGGCATGTGGAAGGTGTGGGAACCCATCATCCGCAAGAAAGCCGGCCTGGGCGTGCTGGACCTGACGTTCCAGCCCGAGTACTACGACAAGGCCTACCTGTTCACGGACCTGGCCGTGGTGGGTGCCGGGCCGGCCGGCCTGCAGGCAGCGCTGACCGCCGCCAACGCCGGGGCCAGGGTGCTGCTGATCGAGCAGAGCCCTATCCTCGGTGGCTCGCTGACCTACGCGCGCTTCGACATCGACGGCACTCGTGCTGAAACCCTGCGCCGTGAACTGGTGAGCGCGGTGGAAAACCACGCCAATATTCAGGTGCTCAAGCAAGCCACCTGCAACGCCTGGTTCACCGACAATTACCTGCCGGTTATCCAGGGCAAGCGCCTGTACAAGGTACGCGCCAGCCAGTGCCTGGTCGCCAGCGGCTCGTTCGACCAGCCGGTGATTTTCCGCAACAACGACCTGCCCGGCATCATGCTTACCAGCGCCGCCCAGCGCCTGATGAAGCTGTACGCGGTGAAGCCGGGCAACACCTGCGTGGTGCTGACCGGCAACGACGACGGCTACCTGGCCGCGCTGGACCTGCACGACCAGGGCGTGAAAGTGGCCGCCGTGGTGGACCTGCGCAACGGCCCGGCCGACCGCGCGCTGCTGCGCGCGCTGGAGAAGCGCGCCATTACCCTGCACGTCGACACCACGGTGTTCGAGGCGCTGCACGAGAGCGGCATGCGCCACGTCAGCGGCGTCGAGCTGCGCAAGATCACCGGCCAGGGCCAGGTGGCCAGCAGCGCCATTACCCTGGCCTGCGACTTGCTGTGCATGTCCGGCGGCTACATGCCGGTGTACCAGCTGTTGTGCCAGGCCGGCGGCAAGCTGGCCTACGACGACCAGCTGGCCGAATTCACCCTCAGCGGCCTGCCGCCGATTCTGCGCGTCGCCGGCTCGGTGAACGGCTGCCACAGCCTGGACAATGTGCTCAGTGACGCCACCAACTGCGCCGCCGACATCGTTACCGCCCTGGGCCTGACCGCCCAGGTGCGCGTAAACCTGGCGCCCGAAGCGCGGGTCAACTTTCCCTGGCCGATTTTCCCGCACCCCAAGGGTAAGGACTTCGTCGACTTCGATGAAGACCTGCAGGTGCAGGACATCATCAATGCCACCAAAATCGGCTACCGCGATGTGCAGCTGGTGAAGCGCTATTCCACCGTGGGCATGGGCCCGTCCCAGGGCCGCCATTCGGCACTGCCCACGGCGCGGCTGGTGGCACAATCCACCCAACGCAACATCAGCGAGACGGGCGTCACCACCGCGCGGCCACCGTTCGTCGCCGAGAAACTTGCCCACGTCGCCGGGCGCGCGTTTGATCCCTACCGGCAGACGCCGCTGCACCGCCGCCACCTGGATGCCGGGGCGAAGATGATGCCCGCCGGCATCTGGCAGCGCCCGGCCTTCTACGGCAAGGCCTCGCAGCGCGAACAATGCATGCAGGCCGAGGCGCTGCACGTGCGCAACAAGGTCGGCATCATCGACGTCTCCACCCTGGGCGGCCTGGACGTACGCGGCCCCGACGCTGCCGAACTGCTCAACCGCATGTACACCTTCGCGTTCCTCAAGCAGCCGGTGGGCCGTTCGCGCTATGCGCTGATGACCAACGAGCACGGCGTGGTGATCGACGACGGCGTGTGCGCACGCTTCGCCGACAACCATTTCTACGTCACCGCCACCACCAGCGGCGTCGACCGTATCTACCAGCAGATGCTCAAGTGGAACGCCCAGTGGCGCCTGAACGTCGACATCGCCAACGTCACCGCGGCCATTTCCGCCGTGAACGTGGCGGGGCCGGACGCGCGCAAGGTGCTGGAAAAAGTGTGCAGCAACCTGGACCTGTCACCTGCCGGCTTCCCTTACCTGGCGGTGCGCCAGGGCACCGTGGCCGGCATCAAGGCGCGGCTGCTGCGGGTAGGCTTCGTTGGCGAGCTGGGTTACGAGATCCACGTGCCCGCGCGCCACGCCGTGCAGCTGTGGGACGCGCTGATGGACGCCGGCAAGGCCTTCGATATTCGCCCCTTCGGCGTCGAGACCCAGCGCCTGCTGCGCCTGGAAAAAGGCCACGTCATCATCAGCCAGGACACCGATGGCATGACCCACCCGGCCGAGATCGACATGGGCTGGGCGGTCAGCCGCAACAAACCGTTTTTCGTCGGCCGCCGCTCGGTGGACATCCTCGAAGCGCAGCCCATGACCCGCAAGCTGGTGGGCTTCACCCTGCCCAAAGGCTCGGTGCAGCCGCTGGAAGGCCACCTGGTGCTGAGCGGCGCGGACATCAGCGGCAACGTCACGTCCTGCGAATATTCCGACACGTTGGGGCAGGTGATCGGCCTGGCCTACGCCGGTTTCGACCAGAGCCAGCCCGGCCAGAAGATTCCGATCCGCGTGGAAGGCGGCATCGTCGTCGAGGCCACCGTGGTCAAACTGCCGTTTTTCGACCCTGATAACCTGCGCCAGGAGTTGTAAGCCATGTCCAGTCTCAAAGCTGAAGATTACATCGGGCAGGCCGTGCACCCCTGCACCCTGCTGGACCTGACCGACCTGCCCCGGGTGGGTTTCCGCGGTGCCGACAGCGCCGCGTACCTGCAACAGCGCGGCTTCGAACTGCCCCAGGCAGCCAACCGCGCCGTGGCCCAGGCCGACGGCAGCCGGGTGGCGCGCCTGTCGCAGACCGAGTACTTGCTGCTGGGCAGCCAGGCCGACCTGGGCCAGCGCCTTGCCGACGAGGAAGCGCGCTGGGAACTGGACCACAGCGCCAACTACCTGCTGCCCCGCCAGGACAGCCATGCCTGGTTTCGCCTGAGCGGCAGCCTGCTGCCGGCGCTGATGGCCAAGCTGTGCGGCGTCGACCTGCGCGCCCAGGCGTTCGCGCCCGGCGCGGTGGCGCAGACCTCGGCGGCGCGCATCAACGTGATCATCATCAACGCAGGCGGCGAGCTACCAACCTTCGAGATACTGTTCGACCGCGCCTCCCACGAATACTTCCTGTCCGCCGCCCAGGACGCCCTCCAGGAGTTCAAATAACCCCGTAGCAGCGGCCACAGGCCGCGTCCCCCCCTGCCATGACTAAAATTTCATGTTTCAGCTTTTCCCGCCGATAAACCGTGCCTAAGAAGAAAAAAACTGCTGGCTGCCAACGATAAAAAAATACCCCCCAGCAACCAACGATCAAGAAGCGCACAAGTTACTGGAGGGAAAACATGAACAGTTGGTTTGCCAACATAAGCGTGAACAAAAAACTGGGCCTGGGCTTTGGCCTGGTACTGGTACTGACCACCCTGCTGGCCGCCACCGGCTGGAACAGCATGGGCGGCCTGATTGACCGCAGCAACTGGATGAGTGACATCACCCAGCTCAACTCTGCCTTGACCAAATTGCGCGTCGCGCGCCTGCAGTACATGCTGGCCAACGGGGACGACAACGCCGCGCAGCTGGTGCAGACCACCCTGGACGGCTTCGAGGCCCAGCAGCAGAAAATTCTCGGCACCTTCAAGAGCCCCGAGAACATCCGCCTGCTCAAGGAGCAGAACGGCCAGCTGGAAGCCTACAAGGTCTCGCTGAACAAGATGCGTGCGGCCTACCGCAGCTCCAACGCTGCGCGCCAGGACCTCAACGACACCGCCACCAACGCCTTCCAGACCGTCGACCGGATCAGCGTGGCCGTGCAGGCCGACCGCCGCCTGGACGAAGTGCTGGCCGTGACCAAGGCCAAGGACCAACTGCTGGTGGTGCGCTACGAAGTGCGCGGCTACCTGGGTGACGCCAGCGCCAGCAACGAGCAGAGCGCCTTTGCCCAGCTGGACACGGCCCAGGCCACCATCGCGCCGCTGTACAGCGCGCTGCCGGGCCAACAGGACGGCATCAAACTGTTCGAAAGCGCGGTGAACAGCTACCGTGCCGCCCTGAACCGCTTCAAGGCCGCCAATGCCGACATCGTCCAGGCGCGCAAGGAAATGACCGACCAGGGCAACGAGATCGTGCGCATCAGCGACGCCCTGTACAAATTGCAACTGGACCGCCGTGACAGCGAAAGCGCCCAGGCACAGTCGGTACAGTTGATCGCCACGCTGCTGGCCCTGCTGTTCGGCATCGCTGCCGCCGTGATCATCACCCGCCAGATCACCCGCCCTATCCAGGAAACCCTGGACGCGGTGAAACGCATCGCCGACGGCGACCTGACCCAGACCCTGCGCGTTACCCGCAAGGACGAATTGGGCGTGTTGCAACAGGGCATCCAGAACATGGGCACCACCCTGCGCGAGCTGATCACCAGCATCCGCGACGGCGTGACCCAGATCGCCAGCGCCGCCGAGGAGCTGTCGGCCGTGACCGAGGAAACCAGCGCCGGGGTCAACAGCCAGAAAGTGGAAACCGACCAGGTGGCCACCGCCATGCACGAGATGACCGCCACCGTGCAGGAAGTCGCGCGCAACGCCGAGCAGGCTTCCATGGCCGCCACCGATGCCGACGGCCAGGCCCGTGACGGCGACAAGGTAGTGAACCAGGCCATCGACCAGATCGAACGCCTGGCCGCCGAGGTCAAGCGCTCCACCGAGGCCATGGGTAAGCTGCAGCAGGAAAGCGACAAGATCGGCAAGGTGATGGACGTGATCAAGGCCGTGGCCGAGCAGACCAACCTGCTGGCGCTGAACGCGGCCATCGAAGCGGCCCGTGCCGGTGAAGCCGGGCGTGGTTTTGCCGTGGTGGCCGACGAAGTGCGTGGCCTGGCGCAGCGCACGCAGAAGTCCACCGAGGAAATCGAAGGCCTGGTGGCCGGCCTGCAGAGCGGCACCCAGCAGGTCGCCAACGTGATGCTCAGCAGCAGTGCCTTGACCGACAGCAGCGTGGCCCTGACCCGTCAGGCTGGCGTGTCACTGGAAAACATCACCCGCACGGTGTCGAACATCCAGCTGATGAACCAGCAGATCGCCGCAGCGGCCGAGCAGCAGAGCTCGGTGGCCGAAGAGATCAGCCGCAGCATCATCAACGTGCGTGACGTGTCGGAACAGACTGCGGCCGCCAGTGAAGAAACCGCAGCCTCCAGCGTCGAGCTGGCGCGCCTGGGTGGGCAGCTGCAGTTGCTGTCCCGCCACTCCCGGGTGAAACGCCACCACCCTGGGGGGCGCGGGCTTGCCAGCGAGCTTTTCGAGGGCCTCAAAAGCTCGCTGGCAAGCCAGCTCCCACAGGTCACTGCACCGTCTTGAGCGTACGCTCGTCGTAGTACAGGGCGTTCTTGTCAGTGCCCTGCTTGAAGAAATACCCGTAGTCCTCCAGGTACCACACCGTGTCCACGCGGTTGTACTTGTCCCCTTCTCCACTGCACCGCAACTTCTTCGCCTGGCCACTGAGGCTGGCATTGAGCTGCGCCGCCGGCGCCTCGCTGTCCACCTTGCACTTCACCACCTGGCGGCTCTCGCCCAGGTCACCCATCATCGAGTTCTTGCGCTTGCCCTGGGTAATGTAGGTCAGCTCCTGGCCCACCGGCATCTGCTGCCAGTCGCCGCTGAAGGTCAGGTTGGTGAGCATCGAATCCTCGGTCATCAGCGTCTTGCCGAAGAAGCGGGTCTTCTGCGCCAGCGCCACCAGGCCACGGAAACTCACTTCGCTGCCTTCGTAGCTGTCGGCGCGCGTGCGTATGCCCAGCTGGCCGCTGGCCTTGTCCACCTCGAAGAAGCGCTCTTCACGAATCGGCAGGTTGCTCTTGGCGGTGTTGGCCATGCCGGTTTCCAGGGTCTGCTTGAACGACTTGCGCGGCGGCGCCAGGTTCAGGTGCTTGATAGCGGTCATCGGCACCGCCCCCACCGCTGGCAATGGCGTGTTGATGGGCGCCTTGCTGCGCGGGGTGAAAGCCGGCAGCTGGGCCAGAGCCTCGGGCTTGGCGCATACGGCGCGGAACAGTGTCTGGTACTCGGGCACGCTGCGGCTGACGGGTTGCGGCTGCGGGTCCTTGAACAGTTTGCCGTCGGTCACCTTGTCGCGCTCGTCGACGTCGTAGCCCATCAGCAGGCGGAAGGTCTGTTTGGCACAGTCCAGCGCGTAATGCTCGCGTTTCTGCGCGCTGGGGGCGTTGTAGGGGCGGCCGGCGGTGACGGTGGGTTCGTCGAGGGCGGCCCAGAAACGAATCTCGTCGCCGTCAGGCTTGATGCTGTTGCGGTCCAGCAGCACCCAGAACACCTGGTCGCCCCCCTTGACCACTCGCCACTCGGGCACCGCGGTGGCCTGGCAGGCGGCCTGGAAGGCGGCGTTGTTCTTGAGGTTGCCGGCCAGTTCGTCAGGCACGTCGCGCGGCGGCATGTAGCTGCCGTTGCTGCTGCCGAAGTACACGCGTTTCTCCCCCTGCACGTAGGCGATGCGCGCCTGGTAGCTGCTGCACGAGGCCTCTATCTGCGCGGCGAAGGGGTACGGCTGCTGCTCGGTGACCGCTGGCACGGCCAGGTAGCTGAGGGTG
The DNA here is from genome assembly GCF_056175065.1 of Pseudomonas sp. JC1203. Lineage (NCBI taxonomy): Bacteria > Pseudomonadati > Pseudomonadota > Gammaproteobacteria > Pseudomonadales > Pseudomonadaceae > Pseudomonas > Pseudomonas sp. JC1203. Next base: position 23,061 of record NZ_JBWCAM010000022.1, on the reverse strand, counting down.
TCGCCATTGCGCATCACCGACTCGGGCACTGGCGGCAGGGCCAGGGTGTCGCTGAGCATTTTTTCCGCGTCGGTTGGCACGTGCGGCTTCTGCGCCTCGGGGCTGGGCGCGTGCTGGGCGCAGCCGGCCACGAGGGCAATCAGCAGGGCCAGGGGCAGACGTTGCATAACAATTCTCTCCATGAAACACCCACCCGGTGTGGCCGGACGCAGCCTGGCGGCAGCTGCTACGGGCTTAGTGGACCTTTTTCAGCTGGCGCTGGCTGTAGTACTGGTCGTTCTTGTCGGTGCCCGACTGGTAGAAGTAACCGTAGTCTTCCAGGTAGTACAGGGTGTCGACGCTCTGGCGCTTGTCGCTGCCCACGGTGCAGCGCACCAGCTTGGCCTGGCCGCTGAGGTGCGGGTTGACCTGGGCGGCGCTGACCTGGCTCTTGATGGCGCACTGCACATTGGTGTGGGTAAGGATGGCGCCGGTATTGCCGCTGACCGCGCTGGTGTCCAGTACAACGCCCAGGGTGCTGCCCACCGGCATGGTGCGCCAGTCCCCGGTAAAGTGCGCGTCGATTACCGCCGAGCTTTCGAACACGGTGTCCAGGCCATGGAAGGTGGTCTTGCTGGCCAGCGAGAACAGGCCACGGAACGAGATCTCGCTGCTGTCGAAACCATCGCTGGTGGAACGTACGGCCAGCTGGCCGGTAGTGGCGTCCGGCTGGATGAACGTCTCTACGTTCAGTGGCACTTCACCGTTGGGGCCATTCGCGGTACCGGTCTCGGACAGGTAGGTGAGCGGCTTGCGCGGCGCCGGCATGCCCAGCTTGTGCACCGCCGCCAGCGGCAGCGCCATCACCCCCGGGAACGGCCCGGCCAGCGGCGCTTTCACCCGCGGGCTGAACGCCGGCAGTTTTTCCAGCGCCTGCGGGTTGCCGCAGATGGCCTTGTAGGTGGCGTGGTTGTCGGTGTCGCGGGCGATCTGCTGCGCTTCCGGCACGAAGTGCACGGCGCCGTCGGTGACGTTGTTGCGTTCGTCCAGGTCGAAGCCCGCCAGCACCTTGAAGGTCTGCTGGGTGCAGTCCACCGCCACGTATTCACGCTTCTGCGCCATGGGCGCGTAGTACGGCAGGTCGAAGGTGGTGGCTGGCTCATCCCACGCCGTCCAGAAACGCAGGGTGTTGCCCTGGGGCTTGAGGCTGGCGCGGTCGATCAGGGTCTGCTGGCCGTTGGCGGCGGTGCGCACCACGCGCCAGTCCGGCTGCGGCGTGCTGTTGCAGGCGTCGACGAAATCGGGGTTTTTCAACAGGGCCTGGGCCACGTCCTTGCGCATGCGCACGGCGGGCATGTACAGCCCGTCCTGGCTCTTCACGTAGGAACGCTTGCCGCCGTCGAAGTACATCAGCTTGGCGGAAGGCTCCACGCATGAGGCCTGGATCTGCATCATGATGTCCTGGCGCAGGGTGTCATCCTTGGGGCGGATGACCATGAAGCTGAGCTGGTCGCCATCGCGCAGCACGCTGTTGCCAAGCGGGGTGCGCTTGACCATGTCGAACATCAGCTGGTTGGCCTTGTCCACCGGGGCCGGCACCTTCAGCGTCGGCTGGGCCTTGGCCACCGGCGGCTTCGACGCCGGGGCGGAAGCAGGCTGGTGGGCGCAGGCGGCGGTCGCTGCGATGGCTACAACAAGGGCAACGCGTTTCATGGAATGTCCTGATCGGCAGGCGAGGCCCCCACCGCCGCTGCTTTGCGCAACGGCGATGGGGTGGGCGCAAAGGAAACCATCTTACCGCTAGTGACGGTTCACTTCATGAACTTCATTTGGCCAGCAGGCCCACGCCCCGGCCACGCGGGTCGGACGCCGTCTCCACCTTGCGGCCATCGACCTTGATGGCCTGGATATCGCCCATCTCCCAGCCCTGGTCTTCCAGGGTGTAGCCCATGGCCTTGAGCTCTTGCGCGGGCTGGCCGGTCAGCGGCGCGTAGCTGTCATAGTAGATGGTGTCCTTGGGCAGCAGCTGGTGATGCACGCGCTGCGCCGCCACGGCCTTGGCCAGCGGCAGGTGGTAGTCGTAGGTATTGTTCAGCACCTGGAAGATCGAGGTGAAGATCCGCGAGCCACCCGGGGTGCCCAGTACCAGCGTCACGCGGCCGTCGCGGGTCACCAGGGTGGGGCTCATGGACGAGAGCATGCGCTTGCCCGGCTCGATGGCGTTGGCGTCGCCGCCCACCACGCCGAAGGCATTGGCCACGCCTGGCTTGGAGCTGAAGTCGTCCATCTCGTCGTTGAGCAGGAAGCCTGCGCCCTTCACCACCACGCCGCTGCCGTAGTCCCAGTTCAGGGTGTAGGTGTTGCTGACGGCGTTGCCGTCGTGGTCGACGATGGAGAAGTGCGTGGTCTGGTGCGGCTCAAGGCCTGGGTGCACGTTCTCGGTGGCGGAGATGGCGGTGGGGTTGACCTCGTCGGCGCGCTTGAGCAGGTAGGCCGGGGCAATCAGCTTGTTCACCGGTACGTCGTTGAAGTCCGGGTCGCCCAGGTAATTGGCGCGGTCGGCGAACACGCGTTTTTCGATTTCGGCCAGCAGGTGGATGTAGCGCGCCGAGTTCAATGGGACGCCCTTGAAGTCGTCCTTGCGGATGTCCTTGATGCCCAGCAACTGGGCCAGGGCGATGCCGCCCGAGCTGGGCAGCGGCGCGGTATAGATGATGTTGCCACGCCAGTCGATGTGCAGCGGCTCGCGCCAGTTGACCTTGTAGTCGTGCAGGTCCTGCTTGGTGATCAGGCCCTTGTCGGCCTGCATCTGCGCCACCAGCAGGTCGGCGGTCTTGCCCTCGTAGAAGTCCTTGGCGCCCTGGTCGGCGATGCGCTCCAGGGTCTGCGCCAGCTCTGGTTGGCGGAAGGTCTGGCCGGGCTTCATGGTGCCGAAGTAGTCGTTGAAGTTGGTCTGGCCGTTGAACAGTTTCAGCGCGTCCTGGCGGTACTGGAACTGCTTGTCGGCGACGGTGAACCCGTCCTTGGCGTAGCCGATGGCCGGGGTCAGCAGCTCGGCCCATGGCAACTTGCCGAAGCGCTTGTGGGCTTCCCACAGGCCGAGCACGGTGCCGGGCACGCCGCTGGCCTTGGCGCCCACCAGGCTGAGATTTTCGATGACCTCGCCCTTGTCGTTCAGGTACATGTTGCGGCTCGCAGCCTTGGGCGCGGTCTCGCGGTAATCGAGGAAGTAGGGCTTGCCCTTGACGTACAGGGTCATGAACCCGCCGCCGCCCAGGTTGCCGGCTTCGGGGTAGGTGACGGCCAGGGTGAAGGCCGTGGCGACGGCGGCGTCCACCGCGTTGCCGCCCTTCTTGAGCACCTGCGCGGCGACTTTGGCGCCGTATTGGTCGGGGGCGGCGACGGCGCCGCTGTCCAGCAACGCGGCGTAGGAATGGGTGCTGGCGAAAATGGCGGCACTCAGGGCAAGGGTCTTGAACAACACAATACGCATCGGGTGTCCTTACTGTTGTTATTAACGACTGCCGTCACAGTTAGGCCCAGGATGAACGTGGTTTCAACCCCTACACAGCAAAACGGCCGCGTGCGGGCGGCCGTTTTCCGGGTGCGGGTTCAAAGCATTTCGTTGAGAATCCACTGTTGCGCCGAGCTGCGCTTGGGCGCCCAGCCCAGCAATTCCCGGGCGTTCTTGCCACGCACGCGGCTGTTGGAGCCCAGGCCGTAATTGGCCATTTCATAGCCCCATTCTTTTTCCGCCTCGGCCAGCGGCCAGTCCTGCGGTTGGCCCAGGCCCAGGGCGGTGGCCATGGCGCGGGTCATGTCGACGAACGCTGCCTCGCCGCTTTCGACGAAGTAGAAGGTGCCGGCCGGGTTCTTTTCCAGCGCCAGCAAGTACAGCGCCACCACGTCCTCGATGTGCACGTTGGACCAGATGTTCTGGCCCGGGCCCATGTGGCGGACGATGCCGCTCTTGCGTGCCTGCTTCAACAGCCGTGGCAGCTGCACGCTGTCGCGCTTCACGCCCAGGCTGTGGCCGTAGATCAGCGTGTTGCAGATGACCGCCGAACGCACACCCTGGGCGGCTGCGGCCAGCACCAGGTTGTCGATGGCCACGCGCGCGGCCTTGTCCACGGTGGGTTCGGGCAATTGGCCTTCGTAGCAGATGACGTCGCTGCCCTTGCCGCCCGAGGCGTCGCCGACAATGCTGGAACCGCTGGTGTGCAGCAGCGGCTTGCCGGAACCTTGCAGGCCTTCAATCAAGGCTTCCACGGCGCCGCGGTGGTCGCTGCTGGCGGCGTTGATGACGGCATCGCTGGCACGCGCCTGGGCAATCAGCAGTGCACGGTCATCGAGGCTGCCCAGCACCGGGGTGATGCCCAGGGTGGTCATTTCCTCGGCCTGCTCGGGGCTGCGCACCAGGCCGGTAACCTGGTGGCCGGCCTGGGCCAGGGCGGTGGCGATCGAGCCGCCGATGAAACCGGCGGCACCGGTGACGAATACGTTCATGCTCAAACTCCCGTTCGATGTGTGGAGGGGGCCAGTATCGAAGGGTTATCCGTGCGGAAACAGCCGGTGGCGGCCAATAGACTTTTGCCCGCCGGTCACGAATCCCCTTGGGCGTAGCAGGCGAGCTTCTCCTGCATGAAGTCCAGGAAGCACTGAATGCGCAACGCCAGCTGCGAGTTGCGGTAGTAAACGGCATTGATGGTCTGCCGCTCGCCGGTATTCGCCGCCACCAGCAGCGGCACCAGGCGGCCCTGGGCAATGTCCTGGTGGGTCATGAAGTCTGACAGGCAGGTAATGCCCTGCCCCGCCAGCGCCAGCTGGCGCAGGGTCTCGCCACTGGAGGCGGCCACGCGCGGGGTGGCCTGCCAACGGTCTCCGTCAGCATGGCGCAGCGGCCACAGGTTCAAGTGGTCGGGCTGGGTGAAGCCCAGCAGGTTGTGGTCGCGCAGGTCCTCCACCTGCCGTGGCGTGCCGTGCTGGCGCAGGTATTCAGGGCTGGCGAGGATGTTCAGCGGGCTGCGGCCCAGCAGGCGCGCGTGCAGCGTAGAGTCGGCGAGCACACCGATGCGGATGGCGACGTCGGTACTCTGCTCCAGCAGGTCGATCAGCAGGTCGTCGGTGTTGAGTTCCAGGGTGATATCCGGGTAGCGCGCGCGGAATTCGCCCACGTACGGCACGATGGCGTGCAGCATGAATGGCGAGGCGGCGTTCACCCGCAGGCGCCCGGACGGCGTCTGGTGGCGCACCGCCAGGCGTTCCTCCAGCTCATCCATCTGCTGCAGGATGTGCTTGGCCTTCTCGAAGAAGAACCGGCCTTCTTCAGTGAGGTCCATGCGCCGCGTGGTACGGTTGATCAGCGTGGTGTCGAGCTTGCTTTCCAGGCGCGACAGCGTGCGGCTGATGGCCGACGGGGTTTGCCCCACCTGCTCGGCCGCCGCTGAAATGGAGCCACACTCGATGACCGAGATGAATACCTGGAGTTCGTCGGATCTGGCTTTCAACCTGGGTTTCCCTGTAAGGCTCGCCGGCAGGCCGGCTGGCGCGCTGGTCACCCACTTTACCTTACAGCTGGAAACCGAACACCTGCGCCAGGTGCGCCTTGTAGCGCGCCACGTCGCCTTCGATGTTCGGGCGCTTCATCACGTCCACCGCCAGGAAGGTCGGCAGGCCGGTCATGCCCAGGAACTGGTTGGCCTTGTGGAACGGGAAGTACACGGCGTCCACACCCTTGGCTTCGAAGAAGTCGGAGGGGTCGTCGAAGGCCTGCTGCGGGGCATTCCAGGTCAGCGACAGCAGGTACTGCTTGCCCTGCACCAGGCCGCCGCTGCCGTATTTCTGCGAAGCGTCGGAGCGGGTACGGCCGTCGCTGGCGTACAGGCTGCCGTGGCCCTCGGTGAACACTTCGTCGATGTACTTCTTCACGGTCCAGGGCGCGCCCATCCACCAGCCGGGCATCTGGTAGATGACCACGTCGGCCCACAGGAACTTCTGCACTTCTTCGGCAATGTCGTAGCCGCCGTCGATGAAGGTGGTCTTCACGTCGTAACCGGCGTGGTCCAGCACGGCCACGGCGGCGTCGTGCAGGGTTTCGTTGTAGCGGCCTTCGGAGTGGGCGAACTGCTTGCCGCCATTGAGCAACAAAATCTTTTTCATGGGAAAGGTCTCGGTAAGGAATGCAGCGCACTCTACCGGCCTTGCGCGGGCGGAATAAGGCCTGATCGGGCAAATTACATTTGCTTGAATATCACGAATAGCCAGGGATTGTTGCCTTTAGAATCACCTCAACTTCCTTGGAGACACCCCATGAACGAACACCACGGCTTCATCCTCAAGGCCAAGACCAAGCCGCACATGGCCGACGCCTTCCGCGACCTTTTCCTCGGCTACGTGGCCGCCAGCCGCGGCGAGCCGGGCTGCATCGAATACCACATGCTGCGCGACCTGAACGACCCGACACTGTTCGTCTTCTACGAGATCTGGGCGACCAAGGCCGACCTGGACGTGCATTCGGCGTTGCCGCATATGGCAGCGTTCTTTGCCCAGCGCATGGAATACCTGGAGGCGGATTTCGATATTCAGCGGGTGGAGATGTTGAGCCCGTCCAGCGCGAACTGACGTAGCCTTCGGCAGCTGCTACAGGTGATCCCCGTAGCAGCTGCCGAAGGCTGCGTCCGACCACTACCCGTTGATCAGCAAATGAGCACCGAGCAACGCCAGGCCAATAAAGAACACCCGCTTGAACATCACCGCGCTGATGCGCTGGCGCAACCATTGCCCCAGCTGCATGCCCAGCAGCGCCGGCAGCAGCAACAGCAAAGACGCCCCCAGCTCGCCACCGCCCAGCTCGCCATGCCACAGCAGCCCCAGCGCCAACGCCAGGGTCGAGACGCTGAACGATAGCCCCAGCGCCTGCACCAGTTCGTCGCGGTTGAGCCCCAGCGCCTGCAAATAAGGCACCGCCGGAATCACGAACACCCCGGTGGCGGCGGTGATGATGCCGGTGGCCACGCCACATAACGGCCCCAACCACACCTCGTGCCGGGCCGGCACGCGCAGCACCGGCAGGAACAGGCCGCTGAGCGAGTACAGCACCAGCGCGCCACCCAGCGCATGCACCACCCATTTGCCGCCATCGATGCCCAGCCACAGGCTGCCAATGGCGGTGCCGACGAAAATCGCCAGCAGCATCGGCCACAGCCGCACGACCAGCCCGCGCAGATGCCCACCGAGCATCAGCTGCCAGATGTTGGTGAAGGTCGACGGCACAATCAGCAGCGCGGCTGCCTGCGCCGGGGCCATAGCCAGGCCCAGCAGGCCCATGGACACCGTGGGCAGCCCCAGGCCGATCACGCCCTTGACCGTGCCGGCCAGCAGAAAGGTCGCCAACACCAGCAGCGACAAGCCCCAGCCCATTTCCTGATACAGCGCGAGTAATGTATTCATGGCCCCATGCTGACGCGTCGGCGGCGGGGTGAAAATCTGCCATATACTGACCCAGCCTCTTGTTCTGGTTGAGGCTGGAGCCTGCCATGCATTTCGATCTCGTCGACCTTCGCCTGTTTCTGCACACCCTGGACAGCGGCAACATGACCGCTGGCGCCCAGCGCACGCACCTGTCGCTGGCCGCTGCCAGCGCGCGCATCCGCGCCATGGAGGCGTCGCTGGGCATACCGCTGTTCCAGCGCAACCGCCGTGGCGTACAGCCCACCGCCGCCGGGCAGGCCCTGGGCGAGCACAGCCGGCGGGTGCTGCAACAGGTGGAGCACCTGCAGTTCGACCTGGCCCAATACGCCCAGGGCATCCAGGGCCAGGTGCGCTTGCTGTGCAACACCGCCGCCCTCACCGAATACTTGCCCGAGTTGCTGGGCGACTTCCTGCAGCGCCACCCCGGCGTCGACCTGGACGTGGAGGAAATGCCCAGCCAGCGCATACTCCATGCCCTGCGCCAGGGCGCGGCGCCGCTGGGCATCGTCTCCAGCGCCGTAGCCACCGAAGGCCTGCAGACCCGGCCGTTTCGCGACGACCCGCTGATGCTGATCATGCCCGTGGACCACCCGCTGGCGCGCCAGCCCAACGTGACCTTTGTCGACAGCCTGGCCCACGGCCATGTGGCGCTGGCAGCGGGCAATGCCTTGGGCATTCTGGTGGAGGAGCAGGCGCTGCACAGCGGCCGGCGCATGCAAGTGCGGGTGCGCGCCGAAGGGTTCGATGGTGCGGTGCGCATGGTGGCGCGCGGTGCTGGCGTGGCGGTGGTGCCCCTGGCAGCGGTGCGGCGCTGCCAGGGCCAGTTGCAGTTTGCCAGCTGCGCCCTGCGGGAGCCTTGGGCGGCGCGGCGCCTGCTGCTGTGCTCGGCCAGTTTCGACGCCCTGCCCGGCCACGCACAGGCGCTGGTGGCCAGCCTGCTGCCGCAAGGCTGAGCGCGCAAACAGGCACCCGGGTGTCGACCTCAGGCATCCGCGCCGGGCGTGGGCGGGTCAGCATGCGGGCTCTTGAAACCACTGCCGGAGCCCGCCATGTCCAAACCCCTCGTTGTGCTGCGCGACACCCACCCTTTGCCCGTGCTGGATGCCTGCAAATGGGAGAAGCTGGAAGGCGACCCGCACACCGTCAACCTCAACGCCTACACCAGCGAAGACGGCAGCAAGATCATGGGCACCTGGATCTGCACCCCCGGCAAATGGCGGGTGGACTACGTGAAGTGGGAATACTGCCACTTCCAGGAAGGCTACTGCGTGATTACCCCGGACGGTATGGAGCCGGTGCATTTGCGCGCGGGGGATATCTTCATCGTTGAACCTGGGATGAAGGGCACGTGGGAAGTGGTGGAGACGGTGCGCAAGTATTTCGTTTTCGCGTGAAAGCGGGACGCGGCCTGCGGCCGCTGCTACGGGATGTGCGTAGCAGCGGCCACAGGCCGCGTCAGCAATCTCAAGTCTTCTGATACCCCTTCACGATCGCCGAGAAGTCCAGCCCGCCCTCGCCGCGCAAGCTCATCGCCTGATACAGCTGCTGCGCCACCGCCCCCAGGATCACCGGTTGGTGCGCCTGCCTTGCAGCCTCGGTGGCCAACCCCAGATCCTTGAGCATCAGCTCCGCACCAAAGCCGCCGGTGTAGCCGCGTGCCGCCGGTGCCGTGGGAATAATCCCCGGCCAAGGGTTGTAGGTATCCGCACTCCAGCAGCGCCCGGTGGAGCTGTTGATGATGCCCGCCAGCACTCCGGTGTCGATGCCCAGCGCGTTGCCCAGCGCCATGGCTTCCGACACGCCGATCATCGAGATACCCAGCAGCAGGTTGTTGCAGATCTTGGCGATCTGCCCGGTGCCCACTTCGCCACAGTGCACGATGTTGCGGCCCATTTGCGCCAGCACCGGGTGCAAGGTGTCGAACAGTGCCGCGCTGCCGCCAACCATGAAGGTCAAGGTTCCCGCCACTGCCCCGCCGGTGCCGCCCGACACCGGCGCGTCGCCCAGGTCGACGCCCTGCTTGGCGGCGGCGCTGGCGATGTCGCGGGCGGTCTGCGGGTCGATGGTGCTGCAATCCACCGCCGGGGTGCCGGGGCGAATGCCGGCCAGCACGCCGCCCTCGCCCAGGTACACGGTGCGCACGTGGGCGGCGGCCGGCAGCATGGTGATCACCAGGTCGCTGGCTGCCGCCGCTTCGCTGGGCGAGGCGCTGATAATGCCGCCTTGGGCGGCGAGTTCGTCGAGCACGGCCTTGTTCAGGTCGAACAGCTGCAGGCGGTGGCCCGCCTTGAGCAGGTTGCGGGCCATGGGCGCGCCCATGTTGCCCAGGCCGATAAAGGCGATGTTCATGGGCAGTCTCCTAGCGCAGGTTGATGGTGGTGTTGACGCCGTCGTTGACGCTGTCGTCGTCGAACCAGCGCGCCGTCACCGTCTTGGTCTGGGTGTAGAACTGCACCACCTGCTTGCCGTACGGGCCCAGGTCGCCGAGCTTGGAGCCGCGCGAGCCGGTGAAGCTGAAGAACGGCACCGGCACCGGGATGGGAATGTTGATGCCCACCTGGCCCACGTCGATTTCGCTCTGGAACTTGCGGGCTGCCGCACCGCTCTGGGTGAACAGGCCGGTGCCGTTGCCGAACGGGTTGCGGTTCACCAGGGCGATGGCCTCGTCGAGGGTGTCGACGGTGAGCACCACCAGCACCGGGCCGAAGATTTCCTGGGTGTAGATCTGCATGTCAGTGGTCACCCCGGAGAACAGGGTGGGGCCGACGAAGTTGCCTTCCTCGAAGCCCGGCACCTGCACGTCGCGGCCGTCCAGTTCCAGCACCGCCCCCTCCTTCACCCCGCTCTCGATCAGGCCCAGCACACGCTGTTTGGCCTGGCGTGAAATCAGCGGGCCGACGTCGGTGCCGGCCTCGCTGCCGGCGTTCACCTTGAGCTTTTGCGCCAGGGCCTTGAGCTCGGGCAGCCACTGCTTCGCCGCGCCCACCAGCACCGCCACCGAGGTGGCCATGCAGCGCTGGCCGGCCGCACCAAAGGCGGCGCCCACCAGGGCGTTGAGGGTCTGTTCACGGTTGGCGTCGGGTAGCACCACGGCGTGGTTCTTGGCGCCCATCATCGCCTGCACGCGCTTGTGGTGCTGGCCGGCGAGGTTGTAGACGTGGGTGCCCACCGCCGTGGAACCGACGAAGGAAATTGCCTTGATGTCGGCGTGGGTGCACAGCGCGTCCACCACCTCCTTGCCGCCCTGCACCACGTTGAGCACCCCCTTGGGAATGCCGGCCTCCAGCGCCAGTTCCACCAGTTGCACGGTGGACAGCGGGTCCTGCTCGGAGGGCTTGAGCACGAAGGTGTTGCCGCAGACGATGGCCATGGGAAACATCCACAGCGGGATCATGGCCGGGAAGTTGAACGGGGTGATGCCCGCGCACACGCCGATGGGCTGGCGCAGGGTGTAGGTGTCGACGCCGCCGGCAACGTTCTCGACGAACTCGCCCATCTGCAGGCTGCCGATGGAACAGGCGTGCTCCACCACCTCCAGGCCGCGGAAAATGTCGCCTTCGGCGTCGGCCAGAGTCTTGCCCTGCTCGGCGCTGAGGGTCTGGGCGATGCGCTTGGAATGCTCGCGAATCAGCGCCTGGAACTTGAGCATGATGCGCATGCGCGCGCCCACCGGGGTGTTGCGCCAACTGAGGAAGGCTTTTTGCGCCGCCGCGACGGCGGCGTCCACCTCGGCCTGGGTGGCAAACGGCACCCGCGCCAGCACCTGTTGGGTGGCCGGGTTGACGATGTCGCGCCACTCGCTGGCCTGGGACTCGACCCACTCGCCGTCGATCAGCAGCTTCACCTTGGGGATACCGGCATTTACCGAAACGTTCATCAAGACCTCCGCGTAATTGTTTTTGTGCATGGCGTGATGGCTCTTTCCTGGAGTATAGATGTGCAAACATCCAACAAGAACGCGGATAAAAGCCGGTCCAACATGCAAAAAAACATCACCTCCCTGGGCAACCTGAACTGGGATGACCTGAAGTTTTTCCTTGAGGTCGCCCGCACCCGCAAGGCCAGCAACGCCGCCCGGCGCCTGGGCGTGGACTACACCACGGTGTCGCGGCGCATCACCTCGCTGGAAACTGCGATGGGCACCCTGCTGTTCGAGAAGTCGCGCACCAGCGGCTTCATCCTCACCGCCGAGGGCCAGCGCCTGCTGGGCTACGCCGAGGCCATCGAAAGTACCCTGCACATGGCCTGCGAGCAGGTGTCGGGCTCCGGCGTGGCGTTGTCTGGGCACATCCGCATGGGCTGCACAGAAGGCTTCGGCAGCTTCTTCATCACCCCGCAGCTGAGCCACTTCGTGGATGCCTACCCGGCCATCAGCGTGGACATCCTGCCGCTGCCGCACTTCATCAGCCTGTCCAAGCGCGAGGCCGATGTGGTGATCGCCCTGGAACGCCCGGAACACGGGCCCTACGTGTGCTGCAAGCTGTGCGACTACCGCCTGCAGCTGTACGCCACCCAGGCTTACCTTGACCGCCACCCGCCCATCCACCATGGCCGCGACCTGGCCGGGCACCGTTTCATCAGCTACGTCGACGACCTGGCCTTCAGCCCCGAACTGCTGTACCTGGCCAACCTGCTGCCCAACGCCAGCGCCGGGCTGCGCAGCACCAGCGTCATCGCCCAGTACGTGGCGGCGCGCCAAGGGCATGGCATGGCGATTCTGCCGTGTTTCCTGGCGGCGCAGGCTGACGACCTGGTGCCGGTGCTGGCGGGGGAAATCAGTGTGACGCGGCAGTTCTGGATGTACTGCCGAGAGGATTTGAGGAAGTTGAAGCGGATTAATCTGCTGTGGGATTACATTCGCGAGGTGACGGAGCTGAACGCGCCCTTCCTGATGGGCGAAACCCATTCATTGAAGTTCACCATTCCCCCGTAGCAGCTGCCGAAGGCTGCGTCCGGCCGCACCGCCGATGGTGAGCCTTGGACGCAGCCTTTGGCAGCTGCTACGGGTTGATTTGGTTTACACCGCCAGGTTGGTGGGTTCGGCCTGGTGCCAGCGGCCACGGCCCAGGCGCTTGGCCTGGTGCAGGGCATCGGCGGCGGCGGCCAGCAGGTCGCCCGCTGCCTGGCCATGGTCGGGGGCCAGGGCCACGCCGACGCTGATGGAGGCATGCAGGCTGTCGGCGTTGGGCAGCACCAGCGGCGCGTGCAGCGCGGCGATGATGTTGTCGGCGATACGCCAGGCGTCGTCGCGGTCGTTGAGCGGCGACAGCAGCACGGCGAACTCGTCGCCGCCCAGGCGCGCCAGCAGGTCGTTTTCACGCAGTTGCGTGCGCACCCGGCCCGCCAGGCAAATCAATACTTCATCCGCCGCCGCGTGGCCATGGTGGTCGTTGATGGCCTTGAAATGGTCGGCGTCGATGTACAGCACGGCCATGCGCCGGGGCTGCTTGTCACTGAGGTTGCGCGCCAGCCGTGCTTCGAAGAACACCCGGTTGGGCAGGCCGGTGAGGATGTCGAGGCTGGCTTGCAGGTAGGGTTCGGGCTGGCTGTGGGCGCTCAGGTGTTCAAGCTCGTCGAGCAGCGCGTTGACGTCGCTGCCCAGCTGCTCCAGGTCGTCCACTTCGGTGTGCGGCACGCGGCGCTCGAAGCGGTGCTCGCGCCGTGCGGCATCGGCGACGTTGGCCAGGCTGTGCAGAGGCTCGGTGATGTCGCGCAGCAAGCGCCGCGACAGGTACAGCGCACCCAACGTGCCCAGCACCGTGCAGGTGACCGCCCCGGCGATGCCACCCAGCGCCAGACGCCATTGCATGGCGGCCGGCAACGCCTGGATGGCCTGGGTGCGCCAGGCAAATGCGCCCAGCACCACCATGCACCCGGCACACAGGCCGGCCGCGCCCAACGCCACCGTCAGTTGCGCGCGCCGCAGTGCACTGCGCACTGTGCGGCCGCTCATGACAAAGGCTCCTGCCTGCGCTTTCCGTAGCCGATGAAACCCGCCATCCAGACAGCTCCCTGATGAAAAACGCGCGTGATGCCCGGTTGTGCCAAAACGATAGCACAGCTATTTCACCTTACCGGCCTGGCGCACTTCAGTGCTCCAGCATCAGCCCGCTCAGGCGTTTCACCTTACGCCGCACCGCGTCTTCGAAAACGCCAGCGCGAGGCTCGATCAGGCTGAACCAGTGCTTGGCGCGGGTGATGCCGGTGTAGATCAGCTCCTTGGTGAGCACCGGGTTGAGCGCGTCAGGCAGGATCAACGCGGTGTGGGCGAACTCCGAGCCCTGGGATTTGTGCACGGTCATGGCGAACACCGTTTCCACATCGTTCAGGCGGCTGGGCAGCACGAAGCGCACGCCGCCCTGGCCGTCGTTGCGCGGGAAGGCAACGCGCAGCACCTGACGGTCGGGCGAGCCGCTTTCGGGCAGGCGCAGGGCGATGCCGATATCACCGTTCATCAGGCCCAGGCCATAGTCGTTGCGGGTCATCAGCACCGGCCGGCCTTCGTACCAGGGCTGGTCGCCTTCGATCAACCGCGCCGCCGTCAGCGCCTGGGTAGCGCGCTGGTTCAGGCCCTCCACGCCCCACGGCCCCTTGCGCACCGCGCACAGCAGCTGGAACGACTCGAACGCTTCCAGCACCTGCTTGGCCCAGCCGGCCCATAGTTCGCTTTCAAGCTCGGTGCGCGGCGCCGGGCGGTTGGCCTGCAGCACGCTCAGGTAATGGCGATAGCCCTGGGGGCCATTACTGCCCTGGCCTTGCAGCAGCAGGCGGTCAAGCTTGCGGTCATGCTCGCCACTGAGCTTGATGGCAAAGATGTCGCCGAACTGCCCGGCGTTGAGCAGCTCGCGCGCCTGGTCCGCTTCCTGGCGGTTGACCCGCAAGGCCAGCTGGCCAATGCCGCTGCCTTCGCCAAAGCGTCGCGAGTGGCGCAACATCACCACCTGCTGGGCCAGCGGGTTGAGCTCGGCGCTGCCCACCTGCAGGCCGCTGTGCGCCAGTGCTTCGCCGCTGGTGCTTTCCAGCCACGCCAGGGTCTGCGGGCTGTAGCAGCCCTGCTCGGCGTCGCGGCACAGGTCGCCCAGCACCGCCCCGGCTTCCACCGAGGCCAGCTGGTCCTTGTCACCCAGCAGCACCAGGCGCGCGTGGGCGGGCATGGCGCCCAGCAGGTTGGCCATCATTTCCAGGTCGATCATCGACGCCTCGTCCACCACCAGCACGTCCAGCGGCAACGGGTTGGCCGCGTTGTGGCGGAAGTGCCGGGTGCCAGGGCGGCTGCCCAGCAAGCGGTGCACGGTGGTCACCTCGGTGGGAATCTTGTCCTTGACCCAGTCGCTGACCTCCAGCTGCTTGACCTGCGCGCTGATCGACTCGGTCAAGCGTGCCGCGGCCTTGCCCGTGGGCGCGGCCAGGCGTATGCGCAGCGGTGCGCCGGCTTCCACCGCCGGCGCCTGCAGCAGCGCCAGCAAGCGCACTACGGTGGTGGTCTTGCCGGTGCCGGGGCCGCCAGTGACGATGCTGAACGCGCTGCGGGTGGCCAGGGCACAGGCCAGTTTCTGCCAGTCGATGCGCTCGCTGCCAGGGCTGCCGAACAGCTGCTCCAGGCGCGTGCCCAGGTCGTCGGGCGTAGCCTCCTGTTCGGCCAGGCGCTGGCGCAGGGCAATGTCGATGCGCCGTTCGTAGCTCCAGTAGCGGCGCAGGTACAGGCGCTGGCCGGCGAGCACCAGCGGGCGTTCGCCGCTGTCGTTGTCGGCCAGTGCCACCAGCGGGCTGGCAGCCAGGGTCTGGCGCCAGGCTTCGGGTTGCAGGTGTTCGAGTAGTTGCGAGGGCAGCAGCACAGGGCCTGCCAGAGCATCGCCTTCGGGCGGCAGCGACAGGGCGAAGTCCGGCTCTTCCAGGGTTTGTGCCAGGTCCAGGCAGACATGGCCATGGCCCAGTTGGTGGCTGGTGAGCGCAGCGGCCAGCAGCACCAGCGGATCGCCGCCCGGGTCGCGCTCGGCAAGGAAGCCGACGAAGGCCTTGTCCAACGCCCGCAACCAGCCACGTTCGGCCCAGCGTTCCAGCAGTGCCAGCAGGTCATCTACCTGTTGCAGCGGGGCCAGCTCGGCGAGGCTGCGCGCTTCCAGCGCGGTGGGCAGCAAATCGGCAAATGTACGGCTCATGCCGGTTCTCCTTCGAACAGGTCACCCATGGGTTCAGGCTGGCGCACCACGCCGCGGAACAGCTCGTCGAGGCGCTCGATCAGTTCGCGCGGCGGCCGGGCGAACGCCAGGCCCTGGCTGGGCGCGTGCACGCCGCGTAGGAAGATGAACACCGCGCCACCCACGTGCTGGTCGTAGTCATAGCCAGGCAGGCGAGCCTTGAGCTGGCGGTGCAGGGCCAGCAGGTACAGCACATATTGCAGGTCGTAGCGGTTGTCGAGGATGGCTTGGGTCATGGCCAGCTCGGTGTAGGCGGTTTCGTCGGCGCCCAGCCAGTTCGATTTGTAGTCCGCCACGTAGTAGCGGCCCTCATGCTCGAAGGTCAGGTCGATGAAGCCTTTGAACATGCCGTTGAGCATCGCCCCTTCGGCGGGCGCACGCGGGGCGCCGTCGTGGGTGTGGTCGCGTACCAGGGTATCGAGTTGGGTTACGTCGACACGGTGGCTGGCGAACCAGAACTCCATCTCGATCTGGTACTGCGTAAGGTCGGTCAGGCTCAGGCGGGTGTCACCGATGGCCAGGGGCGTCTGCAACAGGTGCAGCAGCCAACTGTTCAACGTCGGAATCCAGCCCTTCCAGCCACGCAGGTTGCAGCGCGCGCCCACTGTTTCCGCCAACAGTTCGGGTTGCGCCGCGACGCTGGCAAAGCCTTCGCGCCCGGCCCACTCCAGCAAGCCGTGGAGGAAGGTGCCGGGGTTGGGGCCACGGGGGAAGCGGTGGATATCACCACTCACCGCCTGGGCTTCGCGCGGTGCGGTGGGGTCCAGGCGTTCGTCGTCAAACAGTTTCTGCGCCTGCGGGCTGTCGGGCGATTGGTCGCTGCCCGGGGCCACGCTGTCGCTGATGCGCAGCGCACTGTAGGAGGCGATCCACCAGTTCTCCGCAGCACGCCGCTTGGGCTGCCTGGCCGCCAGCAGGCTGGCTTCGTTGCGCGGCGGCACGTAATGCAGCGCGCTGGCCTCGGGCATCAGCCCGGCGTGAATGGCCGGGCAACCAGCCGCAAGGTCACGCAGCCAGATGGCCAGGGCCTGAGGTTCGCCCAGGCGCTGGCCGCCGCCCAGCAGGTAGCCCAGCGCCGAGCGGTGCAGCACCGAATCCTTGGTGTTGCCACGCTTGAGGTCGGCCACGCCCAGCCAGCAAGCGTGCTGGGCGCGGGTCAGGGCCACGTACAGCAGGCGCAGGTCTTCGGCCAGGCGCTCGTCATCGGCGAGTTGAACCTGCTCGGCGGTAGGGCTCAGGGTTATCTGCACGTTGCCCTGCTCGTCGTGGAACGACAGCGGCAGGCGCTTGCCGTCCACCGGCTTGGCCGAGCAAATGAAGGGCAGGAACACCAGCGGGTATTCCAGGCCCTTGGATTTGTGGATGGTCACCACTTTTACCAGTTGCTCGTCACTTTCCAGGCGCAGGATCTGTTCTTCGCCGGCCTGGCCAGCGGTGGCCAGGTGCTCGGACAGGTGGCGGATCAACGCCTGCTCGCCGTCCAGTTCGCCGGCAGCTTGCTGCAGCAGCTCGGACAGGTGCAGCAGGTTGGTCAGCACGCGTTCGCCGTCGCTGCGCAGCATCAGGGTCTGCGGCAGGCGGAAATCGTGCAACAGGCGGCGCAGCATGGGCAGCACGCCCTGGGTGCGCCACAGGGTGCGATAGGTGCGGAACTGCATCACCCGCCGCTCCCAGGCCAGCTCGTCCTGGTTCAACTGCGCCAGGGCACTGAGGGGCAGGTTCAAGGTGGTGGTGGCCAGGGCGCCACGCAGCGGGCGCTCGGCGTCCGGCTCGGCGCAGGCCTTGAGCCAGCTCAGCAGGTCGTGGGCTTCCTGGGCGGCGAACACCGAATCCTTGTCGGAAAGGTACACGCTGCGCACCCCACGCGCCGCCAACTCGCCGCGCACGGCCTGGGCCTCCTTGCCGTCACGCACCAGGATGGCGATGTCCGCAGGTGTGACCGCGCGCATGGCTTCACCCGGCTTGATGAAGCCGGCGCTGCCCTGCTGGCCACCGTTGAGCAGCTCGACGATGGTACTGGCACAGGCGGCCGCCAGCTGCTGGCGGTAAACCACGCCGGACAGCGGCGCGTCGCTTTGCAGTTGCCACAGGTTCAACGCTGGCACTGGCTGGCCGCCGACGCTCAAGGTCTCCTTGCGGCCCTGGGCCAGCACCGGCAGGAACGGCACCGGGTTGTCATCGCCCTGGCGGAACAGGAAAGCGCCGCGCCCCAGTTCACGCTGCTCGCCGGCATTGAATACGTGGTTCACCGCCTCGACCATGGCGTGGCTGGAGCGGAAGTTGGTGCCCAGCGTGTGCAGGCGGCCGGTAGTGGCCTGGCGCGCACGCAAGTAGGTGTAAATGTCGGCGCCGCGGAAGGCGTAGATCGCCTGCTTGGGGTCGCCGATCAGGAACAGGCCGCTGTCGGGCTGGTTGGCCTCAATGTGGTAAATGCTTTCGAAGATCCGGTACTGCACCGGGTCGGTGTCCTGGAATTCGTCGATCAAGGCCACCGGGAACTGCTCGCGGATCAACCCGGCCAGGCGCTCGCCGCCGCTGCCCTGCAAGGCAGCGTCCAGGCGCAGCAGCATGTCGTCGAAGCCCATTTCAGCGCGGCGGCGTTTCTCTTCCTCGAAGCGCGCGCCCACCCAGCGCGCGGCATGCTCCAGCACGGCAGCATCAGGCGTGGGCAGGCTGGCCAGGGCATCGGCCAAACCTTGCATGGCTTCCAGGGCCGGGTGGGCTGGCGGCTCGCCCTTCCAGGCTTCGGCCATGCCGTCCGGAGTCAGGCGGGTGAAGCCGGTGCCGATATCCAGGTCCACCAGGCTTTCGTCATTGGCCCAGGCGCCTAGCTTGTCAAACCATGGCTCAAAGTAGCGCGCCTGCATCTTGCGCCCGTCAACAACCTTGGCTGCCACGGCCTCAAGGCAGATAGCGCGCAGTTCCTCGGCCCATTGCGCCCACGGCGCCTTGAGTTGTTGCAACGCCTGCTTGCGCTCGGCCAGTGCGGCTTCGATAAGCTCGGCGGGCTCCTGGCCGCTGTCGCCACGGCGCGGGCTGCCGAACAACGCGCGCACCCGTGGCAGCAGTGCGGCCGGGCCACCCCAGTTGCTGCGCACCCAATTGAGCGTGTCGCCCTGCATGGCGTAGCAGAAGCGCCGCCAGTAGTCGCGCACCACCTCGCCCAGCAGGTCGCTGTGGTCGGTTTCCAGGGTCTGGGTGAACAGGCTGCCGCTGTCGAAAGCGTGCTCGCGCAGCATCCGCTGGCACCAACTGTGGATGGTCGATACCGCAGCTTCGTCCATCCATTGCGCGGCGATATCCAGGCGGTTGGCGCAGCCGGCCCATTGTTCGGGCCCGAACTCGTCGCGCAGTTGGCTGATCAGGTCGTCGGGGCTGGGCATCTCGTCGCGGAAGAACCGCGCAGCCTCGGCGAGACGCGTGCGGATGCGCTCGCGCAGCTCCTTGGTGGCGGCGTCGGTGAAGGTCACCACGAGGATCTGCGGCGGCAGCAATTCGCGGCCGAAGCCTGCCTGCTCGCCGCCATGGCCCAGCACCAGGCGCAGGTACAGCGCCGAGATGGTGAAGGTCTTGCCGGTACCGGCACTGGCCTCGATCAGTTGGCTACCGCGCAGGGGGAAGGCCAGCGCCAGAGGTTTATGTTGGGGGGCGTTCATGAGCGGGCCTCGTCGGCATCGATGGAGCGCCAGGGCGCTTCGAACATGGGGCGGTACAACGCATCGCACCAGCCTTCGAATTCCTCGCTGTCGACCAACGCATTGAAATCGGGGAACTGCCGGGCCAGCGCCACGCTCTCGCGGCGCTCACCATCGGTGGTGATGCCATCGCCTTCATAGGCTTTGCGCGCGGCGGCTTCGGCCTTCACCGGGTCACCTTGGCCCAGCCAGGCGAACGCGGTTTTCACTGCCACCGGCAGTGGCCGGCGCATGCCCTGTTGCCAGGCCAGCAGCAGGTGGCCCAGGGCTTCGCGGGCTTGTTCGGGCTGCAGCGCTGCCAGTACCAGGGTGTCGTCGCTGGCAACCACGGCGGTGGTCAAGGGCAGGCCGACCGCACACGCCGCCAGGTGGGTGACCCAACTGCGGGTGAGGCGGTGCCATTTGCGTGCACGGGCACCGCCAATGGCGTTGGCGATGGCGGTGACGCTCAGCAGGTTACCGTCGGCGCGTTGGTGCAGGTTGCTGACCCAGCCATCCAGGCGCAGGCCCTGGTATTCGAAATTGACCGGTTTGGCCGCCACCACCGGCGTCGGCCACAGTACCAGCAGCTGCTGGAAGCGCTGCAACAGGTCGGGTAGCGGCTCTATCAGCTCTTCCTGCAGCAACGCGCCGAAACCGGCCATGGGCAGCAGGCCACTGCCCTGCATGCGCCGGGCCTGGGTATGCAGCGCCTCGTCGACGGCACCCAGGGTGGCCATGGCAGTGGTCAGCAACTGGTCGCTGAGGGTGTAGCGCTCCAGAGCGTCGAGCACGAAGGGCTCTTCATCGGCCAGCGGCGCCTCGGCGGTTTCGAAGAACACCTTCAGGCGCTGGCTGAAGAAATGCCGCACCGGGTTGCGTAGGAAATCTTGCAGCTGCGTGAGGGCCAGCGGCTCGTCCTGCTCGTGAGGCGGCAGCATGCCGTCGGGGGCTTGTTCGCCCTGCTCGGTGTGCAGCACACGCCATTCGGAGGCGAAGCTGAACAACCCGCTGCCCTCATGGAAGTAGCGCGCGCTGAACGGCTGCAACGGGTGTTCAAGGCTCAGGCTATGCACCAGTTGCTCACCGGCGTTGAGCTTGCCGCCCTCTTCCGCGCCCTGCAGCGCCCAGCCGCTGGCGAGGTGGTCGCGCAGCTGGCCGATCAGCACTGACGCCGGGCGTTCGCTGTTGTCGCGGATGCTGCGGCCCACCCAGCTGATATACAGTTGTTCGCGGGCCGACAGCAGGGCTTCCAGCAGCAGGTAGCGGTCGTCTTCACGGCGGGAGCGATCCCCGGGCCGGTAGTCGCTGCCCATCAGGTCGAAGTCCAGCGGCGGCTGTGCGCGTGGGTAGTCGCCGTCGTTCATGCCCAGTAGGCACACCACTTTGAAGGGGATGGCACGCATGGGCATCAGCGTGCAGAAGTTCACCGCACCGGCGAGGAAGCGCTGGGACAGCTTGCCCTGGTCGAGCCCGGCCAGCCACGCTTCGCGCACCACGGTCAGCGGCAGCGGCTCGTGCAGCTCTACCGACGCGCAGGTGCGCAGCCATTGTTCGCGCAGCTCGTCGAGCTGCACCAGCAGGTAGTCGTCATGCTCGGTGCTGGCCTGGAAAAACACCTGAGTCAGGCCGTGCAGGCGCTCGCCCCACTCCTGCGGCTCAGCAGGCGTGGACAGCACCTGGTGGGCAACCTCCAGGGCATCAAGCAAGGCCACCAGCGGCCCGATCAATGCAGCATCCAGGCCGCCGATTTCGTCGTAGGGTTCGATGCCACCATAGCCCTCGCCGCCACCTACTGCGTAGCCCAACAACATGCGCCGCAGCCCGAACCGCCAGCTGTTCTGCTCCAACTGCTCCGGCAGCCCCAGCCCGGCGCGCTGGGCAGCGTTCAGGCCCCAGCGGATGCCGGCGCCTTCAATCCAGCGGTGCAGGGTGGGCAGGTCGCTTTCCTGCATGCCGAAGCGCGCGCGCAGGGCCGGCACGTCGAGCAGATCGAGGATCTCGCTGACCGCAAAGCGGCTGTCAGGCAGCTTTAGCAGGTGCTCGATGGCGATCAGCAGAGGGTCGCGGCCCCGCTGGTTCTGGTCGGTCAGGGTGAACGGGATGAAGCGTGCGTCGTGGCGATCCAGCTGACCAAAAACAGCACGAATATGCGGGGCATAGCTGTCAACGTCGGGAACCATGACGATAACGTCACGGGGCCGAAGGTTGGGGTCGGCGCTGAAACGGGCCAGCAGTTGGTCGTGCAAAATCTCCACTTCACGCTGGGCGCTGTGGGCAATATGGAAGCGTATCGAGCGATCCTTGGCCGGGTTTACCGCAGGCCAGGTGGTACGCGTTTCCGCCAACGGGCGCAGTTCGAGGATATCGTCCTGCAGTTGGCCCAACAGCGTGGTTGGCTCGTCCTCGGTGAACAGGTCGATGCGCCCTTCGCGGAACGCGGCGCGGTAACTATTAGGGTCGTCGTAGCTGTCCAGCAGGTTGATGTAGTCGCGGCCCTGCTTGCCCCAGGCTGCCAACAGCGGGTGCGCGTGCTGGTGCAGCGCATCGGCGTCGATGACGACTGGCATCCCTTGCTTGCGCGCTTGGCGCTTGTATTGGTGACGCAGCAGGTCCTTGTCGGCAACGATGTCGGACCAGTGATGGCGACAAGGGTTGTGCACGCACAACAGCACCTGGCTGAAGCGTGCAAGCCCTGCCAATGCCTCCAACGCCTGGGCCGGCAGCGATGAAATACCAAAGACGATCACGCGGTTGGGCAGGCCAAGTGGCGGCGTTTCCAAGCCGTTGATGCGTTCGATGAAGCGTTGGTGCACGCCGGCGCGGCTCTGCGCCATGCCCTGCTCGCCGACATCATGCAGCAGCGCGCGCCACAGTTCCGCCTGCCAGCGGTTGGCATCGGGCAGCGGCTTGGCTTCACCGCGCACGTTGCGCAACTGGTGGCGCCCCGCCGCCCAGTCCTCCAGCCAGTCGGCACGGTACACCTGGTATTGGTCGTAAAGGTCGGCGAGGCGCTCGGCCAATTGGTAGCGCTTGCGCAGGTCGGTGTCGTCGGTAAGGAAGCGCTGCAGGGGCTCGAAATGTGGCTGGTCGATCAATTGCGGCAACAGGCGCATCAGCCGCCAGGTCAGTGGTGCCTTGTCGAGCAGCGAGGCCTGGGGGATCTCGTCCTTGCCCAGTACACCACGGTAAAGCTGCCACATGAAGCTGCCCGGCAGTTGCACATCGATGGCGGCGGCGATGCCGCAGCCACCCTGGTCATCCTCCAGCGCGTCTTCGGCCAGGGCCAGCTTCAGCCATTGGGCGATGCCGTTGCTCTGCACCAAGGCTATTTCGTTTTCCAGCGGGGCCAAGGGGTAACGCCGCATCCAGCTAACCACCAGACTGCGCAGCTCATCCAGGCGGTTGCCGTGAACCACCATGAAACCTGGCGTAAGAGAGTGGGTAGCCGGCATGAGCAATTCCTTGGCAGGGGGAAACGTGGACAGGTGGGAACCTTATCAGATGTGGTTTGCCCGTAGCAGCTGCCGAAGGCGGCGTCTGGGGTTTGCACGGTATCAAATCATTGCGCGGTGCGGCGGAACGCAGCCTGGCCGGGCTTTTGCGCACGCCAGAAAGACAAAACCCCCACCTGCTTTCGCAGATGGGGGTTTCGGAATTTAATCTTGACGATGACCTACTCTCACATGGGGAAACCCCACACTACCATCGGCGATGCATCGTTTCACTACTGAGTTCGG
>NZ_JBWCAM010000021.1:100879-137807 GCF_056175065.1 Pseudomonas sp. JC1203 | reverse complement strand
CATTGGAACCACCTGATCCCATCCCGAACTCAGTAGTGAAACGATGCATCGCCGATGGTAGTGTGGGGTTTCCCCATGTGAGAGTAGGTCATCGTCAAGATTAAATTCCGAAACCCCCATCTGCGAACGCAGGTGGGGGTTTTGTCTTTTTGGCGTTCAACAATATTTCCGGTAACCTCTGACGCGGCCTGCGGCCGCTGCTACGGGGTGTTGCGGGCACAAAAAAACCACCCAAGAGGGTGGTTTTTTGTCATTCCATCAAGCTCACATCAAGCCGAAACCTCTTCAGCCTCATCATCCACAACCACCGCCTTCACCGCATCGTGACGACGGATGTACTTCCAGTCCGACTCATCGATATAGATGCCGTTAGGCCCGCTACCGCCTTCCAGGTCGATGGCCACATGGGCCGAGACCTGCGGTTTCACACTGGCCAGGATAGGCACGAAGCCCAGCTGCTGGCTGGTCTCCAGCAGCGCCGACTGGTTACGTTCGTCGATGTCCGCTGCCTCGTCCAGGTAGTACGGCAGGCGAATGCGGCCGGCCAGGTCGCGGTCCATCAAGTGCAGCAACAAGTACATGTTGGTCAGCGCCTTGATGGTCATGGTGGTGCCGTTGGAGGCAGCGCCGTCGATGTCGGTGTGAATCACCGGCTGGCCATGCACCTTGGTGATCTCGAAGGCCAGTTCGAACAGGTCCTTCAGGCCCAGCTGGTTATGGTTGGCGGCCACCAGGCGGGCCAGGTATTCCTTGGCCTCTTCGTTCTTGTTGTCCTGCTCGGCGCTCTGGCTGAGGTCGAACACCGACAACGTCTCGCCTTCCTCGTACTGCCCGGCGCTGTGGATAATCTGATCGATATGCTTGAGCGCTTCCTTGTTGGGGGCCAACACGATGCGGAAGCTCTGCAGGTTCGACACCTGGCGCTTGTTGATCTCGCGGTTGAACAACGCCAGCTGGTGTTCGAGGCTGTCGTAGTCGCTGCGGATATTGCGCAGGGTACGGGCAATGTCGGTAACGGCTGCGCGGCGGGCCTTGGCCAGGGTCAGGGCTTCTTCGCTGCGGTGGTCATAGGCGTTGATCAGCAGTTGCAGGCGGCGCTCCATGTCGTCTTCGCTGTCGAACTTGGCCACACCTTTCAGGCGCACTTGCGCGTACAACGCTTCAATCTGACCGTCGACGCGCTGCAGGCCTTGCCAGCTGTCCTGGTAGTCGTTCAGCAGCGGCAGCAGGTTGTCCATGGAATCATCCACGGCTTCCATGAACGGCGTGCCGAACGGCAGGTCGGCGGGCAGCAGCTGGCGGCGGCGCAGGGCGTCGTCCAGGGTGCGCTGCTTGGCTTCCATGTCGGCGATCTGCCGGCCTACCAGTTGCAGCTTGGCCGACAGCTGCTGGACGCGTTCGGTAAAGGCGTCGCTGGAGCGCTTGAGTTCGTCCTGGGCGGCTTCCATCTGCGCCAGCTGTTCCAGCTTGTCGCCTTCCTCGGCGCTCAGGGTCTGGGCGCGGCGGAAGTCTTCCAGGGCTTTCTGGGCATCCAGCACCTGTTGGTACAGGGCCTCGGTCTGCTCTTTGCTGGCTGCACGGTCGGAGGCCACGGCCTGCTGGGTCTTGAGCTGCTTGAGCTCTTTTTCCAGGCGCTCTTTCTGCTCGCGCAGGGCAGCGCGGTCGGCCAGGGCCTGCAGGGCAGGGGGCTCGATGTGCGACAGGTCGATGGAAATACCCGGCACTTCGAAGCGTTCACCCTTGAAGCTATCCAGGATGGCTTCCAGCGATTTCACCCAGGCGTCGCTGTCGTCCAGGGCAATGCCCTGCTCACCCAGCGGCAGGCTGAACAGCGCGCTGTTGAACAGGCGCATCAGGCGTTCCACGTCCTGCTGCGAGAATTCTTCACGCAGGCGGGCGTAGCTGTTGTTGTCGGCGTGGTCCAGTTGCTGACGGACCGACTTCAAGCGTTTTTCCAGGTCGCGCAGGCGCTCTTCCAGGTCTTCGGCACTGAACTGACGGGACTGCGCCAAGGCACCGGCGAGCTCGTCGTGGGCGTCCTTGGCGGCCAGCAGTTGCTGCTCCAGCACCTTCACGTCAGCCACCAGGGCAAAGCGGTGCTTGAGCACCGACAGCTCGCCCAACCAGCGCTGCACGCCAGTAATCTCGCGCTCAAGGCGCATCAGCTCCTGGGTGCCGCCGCGCTGGTTGTTCTGCAGCGCGTCCTGTTCCTTGCGGTAGTGCTCGGCGTGGATGACCAGCTCTTCCTTGCGCGCGCCGGAGTAGTCCTGCCAGGTGCCCAGCAGCGAATCCAGCACCGGCGAGATGCGGTGCAGCTTGCCGCGCAGAATGTCGCGCTGCCGCACGCCGTTGGCCAAGGCCTCGACCAGCGGGCCGGCGGACACCAGCGAGTTGTAGTCCTGCTCCATGCGGCGCACGTCGCGGAAGGCTTCTTCGCACGCGGCAATGTAGTCGACGCTGCCCGAACGCAGGCTGTGCTCGAAAGCATCGAGGAACAGCTGCTTGAGCTTGGCCGCGGTGATCTCGCGCATGTGCAGCAGGTTGATGAACAGCGCACGGAAGGTCTTCAGGCTCTGCTCGCTGGTGGAACGCAGCGGAATCAGGGTCAGGTCCAGCGGCACCGAGGTGTGGCCGCCCACCAGCAACCGGCGCAGTTCGTCCGGCTTGAGCTCGTAGGCCTTCAGGCCATTGCGCTCCAGGTTGCTGAACAGCTCTTTCTGGCGCAGGCAGGTGTCATTCTTCTGGTAGTGGGCCAGGTCCAGTTCACCCTTGTAGGCAAAGAACTGGTGACCGAAGCCGCCACCCGGGCCGCGGCCTACCACGCCAATCACGTGGGGGCCGTGGGGCAGCGACACTTCGCAGAGGATATAGCTGGTGTCGCTGGCAAAGTAGAAGCGCCGCGACTGCTCAAGGCTGTACTTGCCGAAGCTCATGTCCGACATGCGCGCCAGAATCGGGAACTGCAGCGCGTTGATCGAGGCGGACTTGCCCAGGTTGTTGGCACCGTACACCGACAGCGGGTTTTCCAGCGGGAACAGGCCCAGGCTGTAGCCGGCGGTGTTCAGCAAGGCGAAGCGGCGGATGCCGTAGCGTTCCTGGCTCATGCGTCGATCTCCTGTTCTTCTGCAATGGCGCGTGCCAGCGCATCTTCTTCCGACTCTTCGTCGTCGATGACAATGATGTCGTCGTCATCCACCAGCACCGGCGTCGGCAATGGCAGGTCGCTGTGCAGGCTGGCCGCCAGGTTGCGGTCCTGCTGCACCGACAGGCACACGTCGAGGAAGCGGTGCATCGGCGGCAGGAAACGGTACACGCCGTTCTCCTCGCCGGCGAAGCCCAGTTGGGTCATGCGCCGCATGATCTTCTCTTCCAGCTCTTCCGGGGTTTGCACCTCGGCCTGCAGGAACAGGTCACGGTATTTTTCCAGCAGCGAAGGCAGCTCGTCGCGGCCAATGCTGCCGCCGTCGAGCACGGCCATGGGGTCGCGGCCCTGGTCGGCCAGGTGTTCTACCAGGATGAAGGTGAACAGCGACAGGCGCTGGGCAGTCTTGTTGACCTGGGCGGCAGCCTGCTCGGGCACGAAGTAGTAGAAGCCGCGGGTGTCGCACACCAGCTCGAAACCCAGGGCGCGGAACAGGCCGCGGTACTGGTCCTGCAGGTTGGACAGCTGGGCGTAGAGTTCCGGGTCCCGGCGGCTGATGTGGAAGCCCTTGTACAGCTCGCGAAAGATCGGCGCCAGCTGGGACATTTCGGACAGATCAAGATTCATGTGCAGTGCTCGCAGAGGGTTCCAGCGGGGCCGCCAACGGCGTGTCGGCGCTGGAAAGCAGGGCGAAGGAGCGCAGGCTGACGCGGTGCTCCAGGGTGTGGTATTCGCGGCGCTCCAGGCGCTCGCGGGCAAAGCGCTTGTCCCGCGACAGGCGCGAGAACCAATACAGCAGCTCGTCGGTGGCGCCCTCGGGTTCCTGCTCCAGCAGCCACACCATCAGGTCGGGCAGCGGCAGGGCGTCCTCGCAGCGGTCGAGCATTTCCTTGACCGTGCGCGGCGCCTTGGGCGCCTCGCCGTCGCGCACCTTGTGCGCCTTGGGGAACTGCGCCGGCTTGGCCTCGAAGCGCGCCAGGGCGTACACGTAGGCCTCCACCTGGCTGGCACTGCCGAGGAAAGTGCTCTGCGGCCGGGTGAACATCGGCATCGCCGCCTGGGGCACGGCGTCCAGGCCCTTGCGGCGAATGGCCGACAGGGCCAGCGCCGCGCCGCGGGTCACGGCGTTGTGCCGGCGCGCTTCTTCACGCAGCGGCAACAGCAGCTCGCGGGCGTGACGCAGGGTCAGCTGGGCGCGGGTCTGCATTTCAAGGATGCGCGCGTGGGTGCGCAGCAACATGTCGTCGTCCACCAGGTGGCCCAGGCGCTGCTGCTCGGTGAGCATGCGCAACAGCACGTTCTCCACCTTGCGCACGCCCTGCTCGAACGCGCCATCGGCGTTCACCAGCTGGATCATCGGCTCCACGTACTCGTCCCAGGTGGCCAGCACCTCGGCGTAGCGTTGGCGCAGCGGGATCTGCCGGTCGCTGGTCTTGGCGCGCTCGGCCACGGCCACCAGGGCCTGCTCGTCGTTGTCGAGCTTTTTCAGCACGTCGCGTATACGCATGTCCAGCAGGCGCAGTTGGCGGGCCAGGTCGTTGCCATCGCGAATGTCGAAGGCGTCCTGAATGTGCCCGGCCAACCGCTCCAGGTGGCGCAGGTAAGCTTCGATCTCCAGGCACAGGCCCAGGCGGTGCTCACGGCGCAGGTAGGCGAGGAAGTCGTGGATCTGGGCGTTGAGCTCGAAACGGTTCGGGCTCTTGGCCACTGGCACCAGGATATCCAGGCGGATCCACACATCCAGCACCGCGGTAATTTCCTGCGGCGTGGCGTCCACTTGCTGGGCTGCCACCTGCTGGCGAAGTTCGCTCAGGCTCAGCGTGCCCTGGTCAAAATGGGCGCACAGCGGTTCCAGCAAGGCCCAGTGTTCGGCGAGTGCGCGCAAGACGCGCTTGGGTTCGATCATTGGATGGCCGACTCGTTGCCAAATAAAAGCGCCGATTGTACTGCATCAGTCGCCCTATCATTGAGCCCCTGATCGACTTGCCGCAGGTTTGTGCGCATCAACTGCGGCGCGGCGCACAGAACGGCGGTAGAATTGGCGTTTAACTTATCCACAGATGGCCGCGCCTTGTTAATCGAATCCAGTCGCCGCGCCTACCTTGCCGCCATGCAGGTGGTGCAATGGTTGCCGCGCACCGAATTGCCATTCGCCGCACCTTCGCGCCCGGAACTGCTGGCCCCGCCGGAACCGCTAGAGCCGCCGCCGGTGGCGGTGCAGGCCCCTGCGGGTGCGGCTGCAGCGCCGGTGGCTCGCGCGCCTGAACGGCCAAAAATCGAGGTGCCGCGGCCCACGCCCAAGGCCGCCAGCAAGCCGGTGGTCGAGCCCGAAGCCGCGCCCGTGGCCCCCAAGGTGGTGCAAGCGCCGCCGCCGCGTTTCGCCCTGCAACTGCTGCGCGCCGGTGCCTGCCTGATCCTGGTGGAACTGCCCACCGGCGAGCCGTTCCAGAGCCGCGACCCGGCCTACCTGTTGCTCAAGGACATGCTGCGTGCCGCCGGCCTGCCCGACGCGCCGCAAATCATCGGCGAGCCGGTGCGCTGGCCGCTGCTGGTGCGTGGCAACCTTGACCAGGGCCCGGAAGCTGCGCGCGATTTCGTCCAGGGCTTTGTCCTGGCGCGCCTGGAAGACGCCCCCTGCGCCTGCCTGTGGCTGGTGGGCCTGCCGGCCGTGCGTTTCGCCGGCGAGGCCGCTGCCGAAGATTATTACCGTGAGTTGCAGGTGGAAGGGCTGGGCAGCGCCTGGTGCCTGCCGGGCCTGGAACTGTTGATGGACGAGCCGCACCGCAAGGCGGACGTCTGGAAAGCCATGCGCCAACTGATGGCGCGCTGGAAACCGAATAATGAGTGATGCCGTAACCTTCCGCCGCATGACCGAGGCGGACCTTGAAGCTGTCCTGAAGATCGAATACGCCGCCTACAGCCACCCCTGGACCCGCGGCATCTTCCTCGACGGGCTGAAGTCCTATGAAATCTGGCTGATGTTCGAAGGCCAGCAGCAGGTCGGCCACGGCGTGATCAACGTGATCATCGACGAAGCGCACCTGCTCAACATCACCGTCAAGCCCGAAAGCCAGGGCCGCGGCCTGGGCCTGCGCTTGCTGGAGCGGCTGATGAGCCGTGCCTATGAAATGAACGGCCGCGAATGCTTCCTGGAAGTACGAGACAGCAACCGTTCGGCCTACCGCCTGTATGAGCGCTTCGGCTTCAACGAGATCGGCCGTCGCCGCGATTACTATCCGATTGCCGGCGGCCGCGAAGACGCGCTGGTAATGGCCTGCACCCTGTTCGAATAACCCGCTACCAGTTGAACAGTGCGCACGCGTTGGCCGTGCTGGCCGCGCCCAGCGCCTGCGCCTCCACCCCCATCAGTTCGGCCAGCACCTGGGCAATCTGCGGCAAGTGCTCGGGGCTGTTGCGCTGGCCGGCGAACATCACCGGGGCCATGTCCGGCGCGTCGGTTTCCAGCACCACCGCCTCCAGCGGCAGGCGCGCCACGGTCTTGCGCAGCTTTACTGCCTGCGGCCAGGTGGCCGCGCCGCCCAGGCCCAGCTTGAACCCCAGCTTCATGTACTCGCGGGCTTCCTCGTAGCTGCCGGCAAAGGCATGGATGATGCCGCCGCGTTTGAGCTTGAAGCGTTTGAGGGTGGCGATCACCGCCGCGTGGCTGCGGCGCACGTGCAGCAACACCGGCAACTCGAACTCGGCCGCCAGTGCCAGCTGGGCTTCGAACAGCACCTGCTGGCGGTCGCGGTCCAGGTCCTCAAGGAAATAGTCCAGGCCAAATTCGCCCACCGCGCACAGCTGCCGGTGCCCTGCCAGGCGCGCCAGCCAGTCGCCCAATTCCTGCGCATGGGCGGGTGAATGTTCTTCCAGGTAGACGGGGTGCAGGCCCAGGGCGGCATACAGCTGCCCGTCGCCTTGCACCAGGTCCCACACCCGCTGCCAGTTGGCCTGGTGCACGCCCAGCACCACCATGCGTTCCACGCCAAGGGCGCGGGCGTTGGCCAGCAGGGCAGGGCGATCGACGTCGAAATCCGGGAAATCCAGATGCGTGTGGGTGTCGATCAGCCCCATGGCTCAGGCCTCGAAGATGCGCTGCTTGAAGGTACGGGCGATGGCGTGCACGCCAGGCCGGTACTCATTGCGTTCCACCGCTGCCAGCGCCAGTTCCAGCGCGGTGCTGGCGATCAGGTCGTGCTGCTGGCCCATGGCATTTATGGGCAAGGGCAGGAAGTCCAGCAGCTGGGTGTCGCCGAACGTGGCCAGGTGCAGCGACGGGAACTCGGCCTGGTGGCCCTGCAACACATCGAACACGCCTTGCAGCAGCACGTAGGAAGTGGTCACCAGCGCCTCGGGCAGGTGCCCCAGTTGCTCGATCAGTTGCAGCATCGACTGGCGGCCGCATTCACGGCTGAACGACTCGCCTTCCGAAACCAGCACTTTGCCTTTGAAA
Organism: Pseudomonas sp. JC1203; assembly: GCF_056175065.1. Taxonomy (NCBI): domain Bacteria; kingdom Pseudomonadati; phylum Pseudomonadota; class Gammaproteobacteria; order Pseudomonadales; family Pseudomonadaceae; genus Pseudomonas; species Pseudomonas sp. JC1203. The sequence continues at coordinate 130,212 of NZ_JBWCAM010000021.1, read as the reverse complement.
CCTTCCACCGCCTGGTGGAAGCCGGCGGCGCGCTCGCGGCTGATGCTCAGCTCGGGGCGCGCGGCAATCAGGGCGATGTCCTTGGGCGCCGGGCGCAGAATGCTGCTGGTCAGTTGCAGGGCAGCGTTGCGGTCATCGCTGACCACCGAGCAGAACCGGGTTTCGTCCAGCACCCGGTCAATGGCCACCACCGGCATGCCCTTGTCCTGCAATTCCAGGTAGCTGGTGTCGCCGGGCGGCAGGCAACTGGCCACGAACAGCGCGTCGCAGCGGCGCGCCTTGAACAGCTGCTGCAATTGCAGCTCGCTGGCCGGCTCGTCGTCGGAACTGGCGATAAGCAATTGGTAGCCATGCTCGCGCGCACGTTTTTCCAGGCGCTTGGCAATGCGCGCGTAGCTGGGGTTTTCCAGGTCGGGCAGGATAAAGCCCAAGGTGCGCGTGTGGCGGCTGCGCAGGCCGGCGGCCTGGGGGTTGGGCGTGAAGCCATGCTCCTGCACCACCGCCTGCACACGTTCGACAGTGGTCTTGCTGATGCGCTGCTGTTGCGCCTTGCCGTTGATCACATAGCTGGCGGTGGTCACCGACACTCCGGCCAGGCGGGCAATATCACTGAGTTTCAACCGAGTATTCCTTGTTATACGGCGCGTTCAACGCGCAGGCCTACGCATTTTTCACGATCATGCGGTGCGGTGGCAGGCGACTAATGTCGCAGCGCCGCCGTCAGTTGGGCTTCAATGCCTGAAGATTATCGGGTAACGTGCCTGTCATTCTAGGTTAAACGATTCAGCTTGAACGTTTTCTGCCGAAAATTTTCTGTCGGACCGGTCAGGTAATGGTTCGCGGGAGGCAGGCTGATGGGCATCAACCAGCCAGGGGCTGACCAGGCCGTGATTTCGGCCCTATGCTGAACCCTTAAAACAAGACTTCTGCATCCGCCGGATGCCGCAAAGGAGATTGGCATGCTCGAGCTCACTATAGAGCAGATATCCATGGGCCAGGTTGCTGTGGATAAACCCGCCGCCCTGCACCTGCTGGCCGACAAACTGGTGGCTGATGGCCTGGTTGCCGAGGGCTACCTGGCCGGCCTGCAAGCCCGTGAAGCTCAGGGCTCGACGTTCCTGGGGCAGGGCATTGCCATTCCCCACGGCACCCCCGACACCCGCGACCTGGTGCATGCCACCGGCGTGCGCCTGCTGCAGTTCCCCGAGGGCGTGGACTGGGGTGATGGCCAGATCGTGTACCTGGCCATCGGTATCGCCGCCAAGTCCGACGAACACCTGCGCCTGCTGCAACTGCTGACCCGCGCCCTGGGCGAGACCGACCTGGGCCAGGCGCTGCGCCGCGCCAGTAGCCCCGAAGCGCTGTTGAAGCTGCTGCAGGGCGCGCCGCAAGAACTGGCGCTGGACGCGCAAATGATCAGCCTTGGCGTCGCCGCCGAAGACTTCGAAGAGCTGGTGTGGCGTGGTGCCCGCCTGCTGCGCCAGGCCGACTGCGTTAGCAACGGCTTCGCCGCTATTCTGCAGCAGGTCGAGGCGCTGCCCCTGGGCGATGGCCTATGGTGGCTGCACAGCGAACAGACGGTGAAAAAGCCCGGCCTGGCCTTCGTTACCCCACAGCAACCGCTGCGCTACCTGGGCCAGCCGCTGACCGGGCTGTTTTGCCTGGCCAGCCTGGGCGAGGCCCACCAGGCCCTGTTGGAACGCCTGTGTGCATTGCTGATTGAAGGCCGTGGCCAGGAATTGGGCCGCGCCACTAGCACCCGCGCGGTGCTGGAAGTGCTGGGCGGCGAGCTGCCGGCCGACTGGCCCAGCGCGCGCATCGGCCTGGCCAACGCCCACGGCCTGCATGCGCGCCCGGCGAAAGAGCTGGCGCAACTGGCCAAGAGCTTCGACGGTGAGATCCGCCTGCGCGTGGTCGACAGCCATGAGCCGGCGGTGTCGGCGAAAAGCCTGAGCAAGCTGCTGAGCCTGGGCGCCCGTCGTGGCCAGGTGCTGGAGTTCATCGCCGAACCGGGCATTGCCAACGACGCCCTGCCGGCCCTGCTGGCCGCCGTGGAAGCTGGCTTGGGCGAAGAAGTCGAGCCGCTGCCGCTGGTGGTGGAAACCACCGTGGTGCAGGTGGAAGAAGTGGTCGTCATCGCGCCCAAGCTGCAGGCGCCGGTGGCCGGCCAGCAGATCAACGGCATTGCCGCCGCGCCGGGCATCGCCATGGGCCCGGCCCATGTGCATGTGCTGCAGGAATTCGATTACCCGCTGCGTGGTGAATCCCATGACATCGAACACCAGCGCCTGCAAGGCGCGCTGGTGCAGGTGCGCGAAGACATCGAAGGCCTGATCCGCCGTAGCCCCGCCAAGGCTATCCGCGAAATCTTCGTCACCCACCAGGAAATGCTCGACGACCCGGCCCTGACCGACGAAGTGGCCGGCCGCCTCAAGCAGGGCGAAAGTGCCCCCGCAGCCTGGATCAGCGTGATCGAAGCCGCCGCCGTGCAGCAGGAAAGCCTGGCCGACGCGCTGCTGGCCGAGCGCGCTGCCGACCTGCGCGACATCGGCCGTCGAGTGCTGGCGCAATTGTGTGGCGTGGCCAGCCTCGACGAGCCGAACCAACCCTACATTCTGGTGATGGATGAAGTCGGCCCCTCCGATGTGGCGCGCCTGGACCCGGCCCGCGTGGCCGGCATTCTCACCGCCCGCGGTGGCGCCACCGCCCACAGCGCTATCGTTGCCCGCGCGCTGGGCATTCCGGCCATCGTTGGCGCCGGCGACGCCGTGTTGCTGCTGAAATCGGGCTGCCCGCTGCTGCTCGACGGCCAGCGCGGCCAACTCATCGTCGACCCCAGCGACGAGGTGCGCCAACAGGCCATCGAAGAACGTGAACAGCGCGCCCGCCGCCAGGAAGCCGCCAACGCTCGTCGCCTGGAAACCGCGGTCACCCGCGACGGCCACGCGGTCGAGGTGTTCGCCAACATCGGCGAAAGCGCCGGCGTGAAGTCCGCCGTGGAGCAGGGCGCCGAAGGCGTCGGCCTGCTGCGCACCGAGCTGATTTTCATGGCCCACGCCCAGGCCCCCGACGAGGCCGTGCAGGAAGCCGAATACCGCCGCGTGCTCGACGGCCTGGCCGGCCGGCCGCTGGTGGTGCGCACCCTCGACGTGGGCGGTGACAAGCCGCTGCCGTATTGGCCAATTGCCAAGGAAGAAAACCCCTTCCTCGGCGTGCGCGGCATCCGCCTGACCCTGCAACGCCCCGACGTCATGGAAAGCCAGCTGCGGGCACTGTTGCGCGCTGCCGACAACCGCCCGCTGCGCATCATGTTCCCCATGGTGGGCAGCGTTGAGGAGTGGCGCCAGGCCCGCGACATGACCGAGCGCCTGCGCCTGGAAATTCCGGTGGCCGACCTGCAACTGGGCATCATGATCGAGGTGCCGTCTGCCGCCCTGCTGGCGCCGGTGCTGGCCAAGGAAGTGGACTTCTTCAGCGTCGGCACCAACGACCTGACTCAGTACACCCTGGCCATCGACCGTGGCCACCCGACCCTGTCGGCCCAGGCCGACGGCCTGCACCCGGCGGTGCTGCAACTGATCGACATCACCGTGCGGGCCGCCCACGCCCATGGCAAATGGGTGGGCATCTGCGGCGAACTGGCCGCAGACCCTGTAGCCGTGCCGCTGCTGGTGGGCCTGGGGGTGGATGAATTGAGTGTCTCGGCGCGCAGCATTGCCGAGGTGAAGGCCGGGGTCCGCGAGTTGACCCTGAGCGAAGCGAAAGGCCTGGCGCAGACCGCGCTGGGCCTGGGCAGCGCCCTTGAGGTGCGCGCCTTGGTGGAGAACGCCTGATGGCCAAGATTCTGACCCTCACCCTGAACCCGGCGCTGGACCTGACCGTGGAGCTCAACAGCCTGCTGGTAGGCGACGTCAACCGCAGCACGGCCATGCACAGCCACGCCGCCGGCAAGGGCGTAAACGTCGCCCAGGTGCTGGCCGACCTGGGCCATGAACTGACCGTGGCCGGCTTCCTCGGCCAGGACAACGCGCTGCCGTTCGAAGCGCTGTTCAAGGCCCGTGGCTTTACCGACGAATTCATCCGCGTACCGGGCGAGACCCGCAGCAACATCAAGCTGGCCGAAAGCGGCGGGCGCATCACCGACCTCAATGGCCCCGGCGCCTTCGTCGATGACGACGCCCAGGCGGCGTTGCTCAAGCGCCTGGAGCAGATCGCCCCCGGCCACGACGCCGTGGTGGTGGCCGGCAGCCTGCCGCGGGGCATCAACGCCCAGTGGTTGCAGGCGTTGCTGGAGAAACTGGTGGGCATGGGCCTGAAAGTGGCCCTGGACACCAGCGGCGCTGCGCTGCGCGCAGGCCTGGCCACGCAACCGTGGCTGATCAAACCCAACACCGACGAGCTCAGCGAAGTGTTCGGCGAGCGCATCGACACCCCGGCGCAACAGGCCGCCGTGGCCAAGCGGTTGCACGCCCAGGGCATCGAAAACGTGGTCATCTCCCAGGGCGCCCTGGGCGTCACCTGGTTCAGTGGCCAGCCCACCCTGCAAGCGCTGCCGCCCACTGTCGATATTGCCAGCACCGTGGGCGCCGGCGACTCGCTGCTGGCCGGCATGGTGCATGGCCTGCTCAGCGGCAGCGCGCCTGAGCAAGCCCTGTGCACCGCCACGGCCATCGCCGCCATGGCGGTCAGCCAGATCGGTTTCGGCATCAGTGACCACGCCCTGCTGGCGCGGCTCGAAAGCGGCGTCTGCGTACGCACGCTGACAGAACAATAAGAGGGATTGCGATGAAACTTGCCATTGTCACGGCCTGCCCCAGCGGCCGCGTCTCCAGCGTGCTCAGCGCCCGCCTGCTCGACGCCGTGGCCCAGCGCCAGGGGTGGAGCACCAGCGTCGAAGTGCATGACCCGCAACACCCGGAAAACAAACTTTCGCCGGCAGCCATCGAAGCCGCCGACTGGGTGCTGGTGGTCAACACCGGGCCCATCGACCTGAGCCGCTTCGTCGGCAAGCGCCTGTTCCAGAGCACGCCTGCCGCCGCCTTGCAGGACGCCGACGGCTTCCTGCGCCAGGCCGCTGAACAGGCCCGCGTGCATGAGGCGCAAGCGCCGGTGGCCACGGCCGCCGTGGCCAGCGACCGCGCCCCGCGCCTGGTCGCCATCACCGCCTGCCCAACGGGCGTTGCGCACACCTTCATGGCCGCCGAGGCCCTGCAGACTGCCGCCAAGCAGAAGGGCTACGACCTGCAGGTCGAAACCCAGGGCTCGGTAGGCGCGCGCAACCCGCTCAGCGCCGCTGCTATCCAGGACGCCGACGTGGTGCTGCTGGCCGCCGACATTGACGTGGCCACCGAGCGTTTCGCCGGCAAGCGCATCTACCGTTGCGGCACCGGCATCGCCCTCAAGCAGGCCGCGTCCATCCTCGACAAGGCCCTGGCCGAAGGCAAGCCCGAGTCGGCAGCGGCAGGGGCGAATGCCGCCCCGGCCAAGCAGGAAAAGACCGGCGCCTACAAACACCTGCTCACCGGCGTGTCGTACATGCTGCCCATGGTGGTGGCGGGCGGCCTGATGATCGCCCTGTCGTTCGTGTTCGGCATCACCGCCTTCAAAGAACCCGGTACCCTGGCCGCCGCCCTCATGCAGATTGGCGGCGAAAGTGCCTTCAAGCTGATGGTGCCATTGCTGGCGGGCTACATTGCCTATTCCATCGCCGACCGCCCGGGCCTGGCCCCCGGCATGATCGGCGGCCTGTTGGCCAGCACCCTGGGCGCAGGCTTCATCGGTGGCATTGCCGCAGGCTTCATCGCCGGCTACGCGGCCAAGGCTATCAACCGCTATGCGCGGCTGCCGGCCAGCCTTGAAGCGTTGAAACCGATCCTGATCATCCCGCTGCTGGCCAGCCTGTTCACTGGCCTGGTGATGATTTACGTGGTGGGCAAGCCGGTGGCCGGCATGCTCGAAGCGCTCACCCACTTCCTCGACAGCATGGGCACCACCAACGCCATCCTGCTGGGCGTGCTGCTGGGTGGCATGATGTGCGTCGACCTGGGCGGGCCGATCAACAAGGCCGCCTACGCCTTCTCGGTGGGCCTGCTGGCCTCGCAAAGCTACGCGCCCATGGCTGCCACCATGGCCGCCGGCATGGTGCCGCCCATTGGCCTGGGCATCGCCACCTTCCTGGCCCGGCGCAAATTCGCCCAAAGCGAGCGCGAAGCCGGCAAGGCCGCGCTGGTGCTGGGCCTGTGCTTCATTTCCGAAGGCGCCATCCCGTTCGCCGCCAAGGACCCGCTGCGCGTCATCCCCGCCAGCATCGCCGGCGGCGCGCTTACCGGCGCGTTGTCCATGTACTTCGGCTGCAAACTCATGGCGCCCCACGGCGGCCTGTTCGTGATGCTCATCCCCAACGCCATCAACCACGCCTTGTTGTACCTGCTGGCCATTACCGCTGGCGCGCTGGTGACGGCGGTGGTGTATGCGGTGATCAAGAAGGCTGAAGTGGTGGAGCTGACGGCGGAGCCGGCCTAAAGGCAGCAGCGGCCGCGCAAGGATCGGGCACCGCGGACGCCGCCTGCGGCGACGTTCTGTAGCAGCGGCCGCCAGGCCGCGTCCGAGGGCCCCGCGCAATGATCGGGCACCCTGCAAATCGCGGACGCCGCCTGCGGCAGCTGCTTCGTGACCACGGCTGTACTTGTGAGGTGATGGTTGCTAGAGTGCTGGCATTGGCCTTTGAGCCCTTTGCTTCACCTAGTGCGTTTAACGCCTAGAAAAAACCCGCCTATTGGCGGGTTTTTTCGTTTAGGGCTGTCGAGCACAATCCCGTAGCAGTGGCCGGCAGGCCGCGTCCGAGGGGCCCGCGCAATCATCGGGCACCCTGCACACCGGGGATACGGGGTTGTGCCTGTCTTGCGATTCAATCACGGCCACCACCGGCCGCCCGCGCGGCCTGTCGCGAGCAAGCTTTGCTCCCACATTTGCTGCAACGCACCATGGCCTGTGGGGTTGGCGTTGCCTGCCTTGTTTGTTCGGTAGCAGATCTGGGTGGGGCTACATCGACAGCCTGTCAGACCCCATGGAACCCGGGCTGTAGGACGTTTCCCAAGTTGCTTTCTGGGGGTTGTAGGTGCCTCCAAACAGGGGGATATTGCCCTCCGTCATCCACACGGATGGCCGGGTTTGACAGCTCGAATCCCTATCTACTATTTCCATGCACGTAGCGGTAGCTGTGCGCGGGGCGCCCATCTGGGTGCGCCGGGGGGTGGTAGATACTTCGGTCTGTCAACCCGCGCACAGCCGCCACCCATTTCGGGCGTGGCCCACCTTATCAACGGAATGTCCCATGTCTGACTTTTTACCCTGCGACAGCAACTGCACCTCCAACCCGGTCCTGTTCATCGATGCCGATGCGCCCATGGCTGACCTGTTCCAGTTCGCCGACTCCCGTGTGCGTGCCGTGCGTGACATTCTCAAGAGCCTGGCCAGCATGGGCTACCGTTCGCTGGACGACGATGACCTGGGCCACTTCGCCACCGGTTGCGCGCTGCTGCTGGAAAACGGCTGCGATGCCCTGAGCGTCTACGGTCAACGCCTGCAGCGGGGCGCTGTCACACCCGCTTAACCCGCATGCGCTCTACTGACCCCTTTTCTGCGAACAGGGAGCCTTGCGCCATGACCGATTTCACCTTCGCCCGCCGCCGTCTGCTGCAAGTGGCTGGCGCTGGCCTGCTGTTGCCGGGCCTGGCGCCGGCCGTGATTGCCTCGGTGAAGGACCGCCCGCAGCTGACCGACGGCGTGCAGTCCGGCGACCTGCTGGGGGACAAGGCCATGGTCTGGAGCCGCACCGACCGGCCAGCGCGCATGGTGGTGGAGTGGGACACCCGCAGCGTGTTCAGCAACCCGCGCCGCTTCATCTCGGCGCTGGCCGATGCGCGCACCGACTTCACAGCGCGGGTGGAGTTGAGCGGGCTGCCGGTGGACCAGGCTATTTTCTACCGCGTCACCTTCGAAGACGCCCAGACCGGCGTCGCCAGCGAGCCCTGGTTCGGCCACCTGCGCAGCGCGCCCAGCCAGCGCCGCGACATTCGCTTCGTGTGGAGCGGCGACACGGTGGGGCAGGGCTTCGGCATCAACCCGGACATCGGCGGCATGCGCATTTACGAAGCCATGCGCCTGCGCCTGCCGGACTTCTTCATTCACAGCGGCGACACCATCTACGCCGACAGCCCGGTGCCCGCGCAGCTGACGGTGGAAGGCGGGCGCATCTGGCGCAACATTACCACCGAGGCCAAGAGCAAGGTGGCCGAGACCCTGGACGAATACCGCGGTAATTACCGCTACAACCTGCTGGATGAAAACGTGCGCCGCTTCAACGCCGAGGTGCCGCAGATATGGCAGTGGGACGACCACGAGGTGATCAACAACTGGTCGCCCAGCAAGCAACTGGACGAGCGCTACCAGACCCGCGACATCAACGTGCTGGTGAGCCGCGCGCGCCAGGCGTGGCTGGAGTATTCGCCCATGCGCCGCCAGCAGGCCGACAACGGCGGGCGCATCTACCGCAAGCTCAGCTACGGGCCGCTGCTGGATGTGTTCGTGTTGGACATGCGCAGCTACCGCGGCGGCAACAGCGCCAACCTGCAGGAACAGATGAACGCCGACAGCGCCTTCATGGGCCGCGCGCAACTGGACTGGTTGAAGCAGCAGTTGAAGGCCTCCACCGCGCAGTGGAAGGTGGTGGCGGCCGACATGCCCATCGGCCTGGGCGTGCCGGACGGCGAGGTAAGCCCGGGCGTGGAGCGCTGGGAAGCCATCGCCAACAACGACCCGGGCGCGCCGAAGGGCCGCGAGCTGGAAATGGCCGAGCTGCTGGCCTTCCTGCGCGACAACAAGGTGCGCAACCATGTGTGGCTGACGGCGGACGTGCATTACTGCGCGGCCCATCACTACCACCCCGACCGCGCAACGTTCCAGGACTTCGAGCCGTTCTGGGAGTTCGTTGCCGGGCCCCTGAACGCCGGGGCGTTCGGGCCCAACGCGCTGGACAAGACCTTCGGCCCCGAAGTGGTGTTCCAGAAGGCGCCGCCTTCGCAGAACAGCTCGCCGTTTGCCGGCTTCCAGTTCTTTGGCGAGGTGGGCATTGAAGGGCAGAGCGGGGAATTGACGGTGACGTTGCGCGATCTGGATGGCGTGGCGGTATTCGCGCAGAAGCTGCAGCCTGCATAAATCTCAAACGCATCTGTGGGAGCTGGCTTGCCAGCGAGTTGTTGAGGCCCGAAAAGCTCGCTGGCAAGCCAGCTCCCACAGAAGTCAGTTGCTACGGCAGAATCAATACACGTCCCGCCGATAACGCCCCTGCTCGCTCAGTGACTCCACCGTCGCCTCGCCCAGCACCTCGCGCAGCGCTTCATCCACGCCACCCGCCATGCCCTGCAGGCTGCCGCACACGTAGATCAGCGCGCCTTCGGCCACCCACTCGCGCACCTCGCGGGCGTTTTCGCGCACGCGGTCCTGCACGTAGATTTTCTTTGCCTGGTCGCGGGAGAACGCCAGGTCCAGGCGCTGCAGTTCACCGCTGGCCAGCCAGCCTTGCAGCTCGTCCTGGCAGAGGAAGTCATGGCTCGCGTTGCGCTCGCCGAAGATCAGCCAGTTGCGCTCGCGGCCCTTGGCCAGCCGCGCCTTGAGCAGGCTGCGCAGCCCGGCAAGGCCGGTGCCGTTGCCGATCAGAATGACTGGCGCGTTGTCACGCGGGGCATGGAAACCGGCATTGCGGCGCACGTGCAGGCTGATGGCCGCGCCCACCGGCGCATGCTCGGTCAGCCAGCCCGAACCCAGGCCCAGGCTGCCGTCGGGGTGGCGTTCCTGGCGCACGATCAGCTCCAGGCGGCCATCGCTCGGTACTGAGGCAATGGAGTATTCCCGCGCCTGGGTTTGCAGCGGCACGTCGGTGCTCAGGCGCGGCATTATTTCCACCAGGTCGCCGGCTTCCCAGCTATGCGGCGCCGGCGGCGTCAGGCCCAGCAGGTACACCGGCGCGCCCTGGCTTTGCGGGTTGAGCAGGCGGCGCTCGCTCAAGGTCCAGTCTTCATACAGCGGCGCTTGCCAGGCCATGATTGGCTGGGCGCCGGTGAGCTGGCCCAGTTGTTCCTGCCAGTGCTGCAGCGCCTGTGCATTGCCGCTGTCCACTTCCACCGGGGTGAACGCATGGCGCGCACCGCGCGCGCCCAACCACTGGTGCAGGCGCTGGCCGAAGCCGCAGAAGTGCTGGTACTGGCGGTCGCCCAGGGCCAGCAGTGCGTAGTTCAAATGCTCCAGCGGCCAGGCCTGGCCGAGCACCTTGCGTTCGAACGCGCGGGCGCTGTCGGGCGCCTCGCCGTCGCCGAAGGTGCTCACCACGAACAGCGCGTTGCTGGCTTGGCGCAGGTCCTGCTCGCCCAGGCGTGCCAGCGGTTCAACGCGCACGGCGATGCCGGCGGCCTGCAGTTGGCCGGCGCTTTGCCAGGCCAGTTGTTCGGCGAAACCGCTCTGGCTGGCGAAGCCGATCAACCAGGCGTCGCCCTGCGCGGTGCCTGCGTCCAGGCCCTGGCGGGCGGCGCGCACCTGGCGTTTCTTGCGGCGCCGGTCCAGGTACAGCAGCCAGCCGGTGACGAAGAACAGCGGCATGGTCAGCGCGGCCAGGGTGTTCAAAATGCGCCCGGCCAGGCCGAAGTAACTGCCCACGTGCAGCGCGTAGACGCTGTCCAGCAACTGGCCACCCAGGGCCTTGTCGGCGAAGCGCTCGTGGCGGCGTACCTTGCCGGTCATGGGCTCGATGGTCATGCTGTTGAACGCCCGTTCATGGGGCGCATCCTTCAGCAGGTAGAACACCGTCACCGGCTGGCCCTGTGGCGCCAGGCGCAGGTTGTACGCGCTGAGGCCCGGGCCGGCTTCGTTGCGAATGCTGTCCCACACCGCGTCGTAGTTGATGTCCACCGGGCCGCTGGGCGGGGTGGGGCGCTGCATGCGGCCACCGCGCTGCTGGCCCTTGGGGGCATCGCCCAGCATGGCGGTCAGGCCCTCGCGCACCCAGTCGTAGGACCAGAACAGCCCGGTCACCGACAGCAGCAGGTAGAAGAACAGCACCCAGGTGCCGGCCACCGCGTGCAGGTCCCAATTGAACGCGCGGCCCTTCTTGGCCCAGTCCAGCGTCAGCCAGGCGCGCCAGTTCAGCGCCTGGCGCGGCCAGCGCAGGTACAGGCCGGACAGGCAGAAGAACACCAGGATCAGCGTGCACGCCCCGGTGATGTTCTTGCCCACCTCGCCCATGGCCAGGAACCGGTGCAGTTGCAGGGTGAAACCGAAGAAGCCTTCGCCGACCACGTCGCCCAGCAGCTCGCCGTTGTAGGCATTGAAATAGCGCAGTTCGCCGCGACGTTGGCCCGGCGGCGGGCTGAAGAATACCCGCGAAGCCAGGCCGGTGTCGGTTTCCACCCACACTGCTGCGATGGATTTGCCCTGGGCGGCGGCAAGTTTGGGCACCAATACCGAAGGCGGCAGCACACCGCTGTCCTGTACCTGCACCTTGAGGGTGGTGGGGTTCAGGGCCTGCATTATTTCGTCCTGGAAGGACACCATCGCACCGGTCACGCCCATCAGGGCCAGGATCAGGCCTGCGGTGATGCCGAAAAACCAGTGCACTTGAAACAGTGTTTTCTTCAACACCTTAATCACCTTGCCAAATCTGGCGTGCAGTATGCCGCATTGGTTGCGAACAAGTCTCAAACACGCAAAAGCCCCGCTCAACCAGTGAGCGGGGCTTGCGGGCACTTCCGGGCTATCAGAAGTGGAAGTTGGTGCTGAACAACACGGTGCGGCCGGCGGCCTGGTTGGCGAAGTGCGCGGCGTAGGCCTTGTCGTAGTAGACCTTGTCGGTCAGGTTCTGCACGTTCAGCTGGAAGTCGACGTTCTTGCTCAGCTTGTACGCGGCCATGGCGTCGTAGCGGGTGTAGGACGGTACGTACACGGTGTTGGCCGTGTCACCCCACACTTCGCCCACGTAGAACGCACCGCCACCGATGGTCAGCTTCGGCGCCACCTGGTAGGTGGTCCACAGGCTGGCGCTGTGTTTCGGCGTGTTCGGCAGTTCCTTGCCATCGGTGGCGGCGCCACCGGTGATCTGGCCGTTACGGCCCGACAAGCCACCGCTGAGGATTTCGCTGTCCAGGTAGCTGTAGCCGGCGAACACCTGCCATTTTTCGGTGATCTTGCCGGTGGCCGACAGCTCGAAACCGTCGACGCGGGTCTTGCCGGCGTTCTCGTAGGTGTTGGTGGCGGTCAGTACCCGGGTGTTTTCCTTCTCGGTGCGGAAAATGTCAGCGGTCAGCGACACGCGGTCCTGGAACACGTCCCACTTGGTGCCGATCTCGTAGTTCTTGGTGGTCTCGGGCTCCAGGTCGCTCTGGATGGTGCTGTTGCCGGCGGTCAGCGGGTTGCCGTCCACGCCTTCGTTGAGCATGGCGCCGGGCGGGGTGGCCGAAGTGGCGAACGAGGCGTAGATGCTGCCGTTGTCGGTCGGCTTGAACACCAGGCCAGCCTGCCAGTTCCAGAAGTTGGAATCGTTCTTGGTCTTGCCGGTGGTGTCGCTGTCAGCCTTGGTGTCGAAGCTGTCGTAGCGCGCGCCCAGGTTCAGCAGCCATTGCGGGTCCAGCTCGATGGTGTCGAAGGCATAGATGGCACGGGTGTTGGCCGTGGTCTTGGTGCCCTGGTAGTTGCGGGTGATGGTGCCGGTGTAGGCATCGTCCGGGTTCGGGTTGCTCAGCGAGGTGCAGGTGCCGCCGTTGGTTTCGCCTGGCTGGCAACCGGTGCCGCCTGGGGAGGTGGCGCCCGGGTTGCTGTTGGCCGGGTTGGCGAAGGTGTAGCCGGTCACGTGGCTGACTTCACGGGTGAATTCCACACCGGTGGAGTAGTTGTTCTTGAACCCCAGCGCGTTGAACTCGCCAAACAGGTCGGTCTGGTTGGTGGTGGTTTCAGTGGTGCTGACGCGGGCGTTGGCACGGCGCCACACGGTGCCGTACTGGTTGACGTTCTTCTGGCTGTCGTCAGGCTGGGTCAGGATGTAGTCCTGGCCGGTGCTGCCGTGGCGCAGGGTGTTCTTCAGCGTCATGGTGTCGCTGAAGTCATGCTCGAACGAAATGGTGCTGATGTCGGCGCGGGTCTTGCGGAAGTCGCGGTCCTTCAGGCCGTAGAAGTTGTTGCTGTCGCCGCCGTCGGTAGGCTTGTCGTGTACGTGGGCGGTGGCGGTGGATGAGCTGTAGCCGTACGGAATGCCCGAGTCCGGCAGGTCGTTGCTTTCCACGTGGTAGTAGCTGAGGTTCAGGCGGTTCTCGGTGCCCAGGCCGAAGGTCACCGACGGTGCCACGCCCCAACGGTCGTAGTTCACCGCGTCGCGGCCGGCCACGTTCTGCTCGTGGCTCATCAGGTTCAGGCGGAACGCGGCGGTGTCGAGGAACTTGCGGTTCACGTCCAGGGTGTAGCGGCGGGTCTGGTCGGAGCCGTAGGTGAAGCCACCGTCGAGGAAGTCGCGGTCCTGGGGCAGCTTGCTCACCAGGTTGATGCTGCCGCCGGCCGAGCCGCGGCCGCCGAACGCCGAGTTCGGGCCCTTGCTGACTTCCACCGATTCGATGTCGAAGATTTCGCGGGTCTGCGCGCCAGTGTCGCGCACGCCGTCCAGGTAGGTGTCGCTCTGGGCGTCGAAGCCGCGGATGAACGGGCGGTCACCCTGCGGGTTGCCGCCTTCACCGGCACCAAAGGTAATGCCGGGCACGGTGCGCAGCGCGTCCTGCAGCGAAGTGGCGGCAGTGTCCTTGATCACTTGCTGGGGAATGACAGTAACCGAGCGTGGCGTGTCGGTGAGCGGCGCGGTGTATTTGCTCGAAGCCGATTTGGTGGTCTGGTAGGAAGGCTCTTGTGCCTCGCCGGTGATGCTGGTGGCGCCCAGCGAAATGGCACCGTTCTGCTTGGCGTCGGTGTCTTCGGCGGCTTGTGCGAACTGCGCGGCCGAGGCGGCGCCCAGCGCCATGCCGATGGCGGAAACCAGCAGGCGCGGCGAGCTGACAGGAACGTAATCGTGTTGGCGTGACATTGTTTTTGGCCTTCCCCAAGGTGTTCGAGGCGGCGGAATGTAGGGTAAATGAAATTAGGTATCAATTGCGACAAGGTGCTATCCGCACTGAATTTACATTCTTTACACATTTGGCTTACGGTTTTTACAATTTCATACGTCAGGCCGTTGTACACAGTCAATAAGAATCAATACCATTGGCACCCTCCCGTTTTCAGGTGCCTTTGCCATGCTGCTGCACATCCCCGCAATATTCTCCCCCGAGGAGGTAGCGCGCATTCGCCAGGCCCTGGAGGCCGCGGACTGGGCGGACGGCAAGATCACCGCCGGGCACCAGTCGGCCAAGGCCAAGCACAACCTGCAGCTGCCCGAAGGCCACCCGCTGGCGGTGGAAATTGGCGCGGCCATGCTGGAACGCCTGTGGAAGAACCCGTTGTTCATGTCGGCGGCGTTACCCCACAAGGTGTTTCCACCGTTGCTGAACTGTTACAAAGCCGGTGGCAATTTCGATTTCCATATCGACAACGCCGTGCGCCAGGCCCGGGGCAACCCGGAGCGGGTGCGTACCGACCTGTCCTCCACGCTGTTCTTCAGCGACCCTGACGAATACGACGGCGGCGAGCTGGAAATCCAGGACACCTTCGGTACCCAGCGGGTCAAGCTGCCGGCCGGCGACCTGGTGCTGTACCCCGGCACCAGCCTGCACAAGGTCAACGCGGTCACCCGTGGCACCCGCTACGCGTCGTTCTTCTGGACCCAGAGCCTGGTGCGCGAGGACAGCCAGCGCGCGCTGCTGTTCGAGATGGACGGCGCCATCCAGAGCCTGACCCGCGATGTGCCCGACCACCCGTCGCTGGTGCGCCTGACCGGCACCTACCACAACCTGCTGCGCCGCTGGGTGGACGTCTGACATGGGCTTCGAATTGCGCCGCGAAGAGATCCTCGATGCCGAGCGCCTCAGCGCCATGCTCGACGACAACCCGGCGCGCGCCGCCCAGGCCATTCTTACCGCGGCCCGCGCCGGCATCGTCGATGCCCAGGCGCTGCTGGGGCAGATTCTGCTGGACGGCCAGGGCATAGAACGCGACCCGGCGCTGGCGCGCACCTGGTTCGAAATAGCTGCCAACGGCGGCCACCTAATGGCGCGCAACATGCTGGGGCGCTGCCATGAGCACGGTTGGGGCGGTGCGGCAAACGCCGAACAGGCGGCGGTGAATTACCGCGAGGCGGCGGCAGCGGGGCTGGACTGGGCGCTGTACAACTACGCCAACCTGCTGGGCACTGGCCGGGGCGTGGCCCTGGACCATGAGCTGGCGCTGGTGTGCTACCGGCGGGCAGCGCTGCTGGGCCACGCCAAGTCGATGAACCTGCTGGGCCGCTACCTGGAAAGCGGCATGGCCTGCGCGGCCGACGTAGCCCAGGCGCATGACTGGTACCGGCGCGCGGCCGAGGCGGGGGATTTCCGTGGGCAGTTCAGCCACGCGGCGGTGCTGGCCGAGGCGGGCAGGGTGGATGAGGCGCTGCACTGGCTGCAGCTGGCGCTGGAGGGTGGCAACCTGAACTTCCTGCGGGTGAGCGGGCCAGCGTTGCTGCAGGCCAATGACGCGCGCGTGCGGGCGATGGCGGATGCCTACGCGGCAAAGGCCGCTGCGTTGAATGCCTGAGGGACGCGGCTACGCAGATCTCCGTAGCAGCGGCCGCAGGCCGCGTCATACCACCCCGCAAAAAAAAGCCCGGGCACATGGCCCGGGCTTTTTCATTGCCGCAAACGCTTAGATGTAGAACGACTTCAGCGGCGGGAAGCCGTTGAATTCCACGGCGCTGTAGCTGGTGGTGTAGGCACCGGTGGACAGCCAGTACAGGCGGTCACCGATGGCCAGGTTCAGCGGCAGGCCGTACTTGTAGTTCTCGTACATGATGTCGGCGCTGTCGCAGGTCGGGCCGGCGATGACCACTTCTTCCACTTCGCCTTTCTTCTCGGTCCAGATCGGGAACTTGATGGCTTCGTCCATGGTTTCGATCAGGCCGCTGAATTTGCCCACGTCGGTGTAGACCCAACGCTCGACGGCGGTGCGCGACTTGCGGGCAACCAGTACCACTTCGCTCACCAGGATACCGGCGTTGGCGATCAGCGAGCGGCCCGGCTCCAGGATAATTTCCGGCAGGTCGTCGCCGAAGTCTTCCTTCAGGAAGCGGATGATTTCTTCAGCGTAGGTTTCCAGGCTGTTGGTACGGGTGATGTAGTTGGCCGGGAAGCCGCCACCCATGTTGATCAGCTTCAGGTGGATACCGTCTTCTTCCTTCAGGCGCTCGAAAATCACCTTCACCTTGGCGATGGCGGCGTCCCACACGCTGATGTCGCGCTGCTGCGAACCAACGTGGAAGGAAATGCCGTACGGCACCAGGCCCAGGTCACGGGCCAGGATCAACAGGTCCATGGCCATGTCGGTCTGGCAGCCGAACTTGCGCGACAGAGGCCAGTCGGCAGTGGTGGAGCCTTCGGTGAGGATACGCACGTACACTTTCGAACCCGGGGCGGCCTTGGCGATGTTGCGCAGGTCGGCCTCGGAGTCGGTGGCGAACAGGCGCACGCCCTTCTCGTAGAAGTAGCGGATGTCCTTGGACTTCTTGATGGTGTTGCCGTAGCTGATGCGCTCAGGGCCAACGCCCTGGCCCATGACCTTGTCCAGCTCGTAGATGGAGGCGATGTCGAAGCTCGAACCCTTGTCACGCAGCAGGTCGATGATTTCGACCGCAGGGTTGGCCTTGACCGCGTAGTACACCTTGGCGAATTCGAAGCCGGCGCGCAGGTCGTCATAGGCCTGGCTGATCATCTGGGTGTCGATGAGTACGAAAGGGGTTTCTTGCTTGTCGGCGAACGCTTTCATTTTCTGGAAGGTTTCGCGCGCGAAATAGTCTTCGACCTGGATCGACATGCTGGGACTCCTGCTGGCAAACGTTGAAAATATTCATGGGTGAAGGTGGCACCCGGTGCACACCTCTCTTGACCGCCCTCCGTATCCCCACTTTGGTTCGCCTACTTCCCAAGGCATGTCGCCGAAAGCAAAAAGGCCACTGGAAGCACGCTTCCTCATGGCCTTGCTGTCTCGTCGTCAGTACTTGAGCCGGATGGATCGTTTCCAGCATGGACGGTCGGCGCGAACTTTAGGACGTGAGGGGCTCAAGATCAACAAAAAATGTCGCGTTTTTACACGCGTTCGTCGCTGAGCCTTGGTCATACCCTTATTAACCGACCTGCATGACAGGCTGATGTTCCCAAAACCCTGTAGCAGCTGCCGAAGGCGGCGTCGGCGGCGACGCGGTCTACCGGGTAGATTGCGGTGCCTGGGACGCGGCCTTGCGGCCGCTGCTACAGGTCAGGCGGTGGCCTGCTCCACCAACTCCGCTGGCGACACGATGTTGGTCTTCATCCCCCGCGAGCGGCCCGAACTCAGGTACGCCGCGATGGACTCCTGCGTCACCTCGCCCAGGAACACGTTCTCGGCATTGAGCACCGGCAACCAGGCGCGGTTGAACTCGTACATGCGCGACAGCAAGATGCGCAAATGTTCGTCGTAGGCGGCGGTGGCGTTGAACGGCCGCAGGTAATCCTGGCAGGTGCCTTGCTGGCGGTGCAGGTCGCGGCGGCGCACGTAGCCCATGGCCTTGTTCTCGGCGTCGGTCATGACCACGTAGCGGCGGTCGTGCTCGTCCATCAGCTCCAGGGCATCGGCCACCGGCGTCTGCGGGCTGACCGACGGCGCGTTGTCGGCGGCGTCCTCGGCCTTCACCAGCAGCAGGCGCTTGAGGGTGCTGTCCTGGCCCACGAAGTTGCTGACGAAATCGTCCACCGGGTGCGCCAGCAGGGTGTCCGGGTGGTCGATCTGCAGCAGCTTGCCGGCACGGAAGATCGCGATCTTGTCGCCCAGCTTGATGGCCTCGTCGATGTCGTGGCTAACCATGATCACGGTCTTGTTCAGCGCGCGCTGCATCTCGAAGAATTCGTTCTGGATCATCTCGCGGTTGATCGGGTCGACCGCGCCGAACGGCTCGTCCATCAACAGCAGCGGGGCATCCGCTGCCAGCGCGCGGATCACGCCGATGCGCTGCTGCTGGCCGCCCGACAGTTCACGCGGGTAGCGGTGCAGGTACTGCTTGGGCTCCAGCTTGATCATGCTCATCAGCTCACGGGCGCGCTCGTGGCATTTCTGCTTGTCCCAGCCCAGCAGGCGCGGCACCACGGTGATGTTTTCCTCGATGGTCATGTTCGGGAACAGGCCGATCTGCTGGATCACGTAGCCGATGTTGCGGCGCAGGGTCACCTCGTCAAGGCCGGTGGTGTCCTCGCCGTTGATCAGCACCTTGCCCGAGGTGGGCGTGATCAGGCGGTTGATCATTTTCAGCGTGGTGCTCTTGCCGCAGCCCGACGGGCCCAGGAACACGCAGATCTCGCCTTCGTTGACGGTCAGGCTCACGGCGTCCACGGCTTTTACTTCCTTGCCGTTGCTGGTGAAGGTCTTGGTCAGGTTCTGAAGTTCGATCATTTGAGTAATCCTTTGGGAGTCAGGGCGCGTTGCAGCCATTGCAGGAAGAGGTCGGCGATGATCGCCAGGACGCTTACCAGCACGGCGCCGACGATCAACATCGACATGTCGCTGCGGCTGATGGAAGTGAGGATAAGTACACCCAGGCCACCGGCACCGATGGTGGCGGCGATGGTCATGACGCCAATGTTCATGACCACGGCGGTGCGTACGCCAGCCAGAATCACCGGCACCGCGATGGGCAGCTCGACCATGCGCAGGCGCTGGCCGAAGGTCATGCCAATGCCGCGCGCAGCTTCACGGATGCCCGGTTCCACGCCGGTCAGGGCCAGGTAGGTGTTGCGCATGATGGGCAGCAGCGAGTACAGGAACACCGCGGTGATGGCCGGCAGCGGCCCCAGGCCCTGGCCGAACTTGGAGTAGAACGGCAGCAGCAGGCCGAACAGGGCGATGGACGGGATGGTCAGCAGCACGGTGGCGCTGGCCTGCATCACGCCGGCGGCAGCGGGGAAACGGGTCATGACGATGCCCAGGGGCACGCCCACCAGAATCGCCAGGCTCACCGCCACGCCCACCAGGGCGATGTGCTGGCCGGTCAGGTGCAGCACCTGCGCCCAGTCCAGGTGGGAAAAGGTATCGAGGAAACTCATGGCTGCTCCTTCGTGGCGGCGGGCACGGGGTGGTCACGCAGGAACTCGGCGGCCACGGCGGTCGGGCTCAGGTGCTGCACGTCGACCTTGGCGTTGAGCTGGCGCATGGTTTCGTCGTCCAGCAGTTCGGCCAGCGGTTTCAGGTCGGCGGCCAGGTCCGGGTGGGCGTCGAGGAAGTCCCTGCGCACGACCGGTGCGGCGGTGTAGTCGGGGAAGTAGTGCTTGTCGTCTTCCAGCAGCTTGAGGTGGAAGGCGTTCAGGCGGCCGTCGGTGGTGTACACCAGCCCCGTGAACACCTGGCCGTTGCGCAGCGCGGTGTACACCAGGCCGGCGTCCATCTGGCGAATGTCGCGGCGGGTGAACTGCAGGTCGTAGGTCTGGGTCAGGCCCACCAGGCCGTCGGAACGGTTGGCGAACTCGGTGTCCAGGGCCAGTACATGGCCCTTCTTCGGTTCATCGCGCAGCACCTGGTTCAGCTGGCTGATGGTGTTGACCTGCGGGTAGGCCTTGGCGATGTTTTCCGGCAGGGCCAGGGCGTAGGTGTTGCTGAACTTCGACGGGGTCAGCCACACCAGGCCTTTCTTCGCGTCCAGTTCCTTGACCCGCTGGTAGGTGGCAGCGCTGTCGAGTTTGTCGGTCACGTGGTTGTAGGACACCAGCGATACACCGGTGTATTCCCACACCATGTCCAGCTGGTTGGTTTCCTGGGCGCTGCGCGCCAGGTTGCTGCCCAGGCCACTGGTGACCTGCACGTTGTAGCCTTTGGAATCGAGGTATTGCGCGGTGATGGCGGCCAGCACCGATTGTTCGGTGAACACCCGGGCGCCGAGGCGCACCAAGGGTTTTTCCGCAGCGTGGGCAGCGCCCGCGCACAGCAGGGCCAGGCCCAGCAGCATGCTTGGTACTTTCATGTGATTTCCTTCGCTCAGCGAGTCAGGCCGCGTTCCAGCCACAGGCGGCTGGCCATCGACACCAGGCCGTCCAGCAGCAATGCCAGCAACGCCGTGCAGGCGGCGCCCAGCAACAGTTGCGGCTGATTGTTCAAGGCGATGCCGGGGAAGATCAGGCTGCCCAGGCTGTTGGCGCCGATCAGGAACGACAGCGGCGCGGTGCCGACGTTGATCGCCAGGGCCACGCGCACGCCACCGACAATGATGGGCACGGCATTGGGCAGTTCCACCTGGAACAGCACTTGGCGCGGGGTCATGCCGATGCCGACGGCGGCTTCCTTGAGCGAACCCTGAACGTTTTTCAGGCCTTCGTAGGTGTTGCGCACAATGGGCAACAGGGAAGCGAGGAACAGGGCGAAGATGGCCGGGCCGCTGCCGATGCCAAGTATGCCCAGGGCGATGGCCAGCACGGCCAGGGGAGGGACGGTGTTACCGATGTTGAAGATTTGCATGAAGCGTTCGGCGCGGCCAACCATGTTCGGTCGGCTGAGCGCAATGCCGGCGGGGATGCCCACTAGCAGTGCGGCGGCCATGGAGGCCACTACCAGTATCAGATGCGCTTGCAGGTAAAACAGTAAATCTTCTTGGTACTGCTCGATGGTACTGATGCCGATCCAGTGGACCAGCAGGGCCAGGATGACGACGGCAGCCGTACACCCCATCAGCCCCTTGCCATAGCGAATAGCCACAGGCGGACTCCTATTTTTTCAGTCGGCGCACACACCGTCGGTGGCGACAGCCATGCCTGGCGGTCAACGGTGGGTTCGCGAGAAGCAGCGCGCGGACGACTGTGGAAACAGCGTCGATGCGCGCCATAAGCGCAGCCTCGTCAGGCTGACTTGCCGTTCTTGCACACCCTGACGAATGGTCGAATCAGGGGAATGGACGTCTCCGTTATTTAAAAGGTTCCCATCTGCGGCAGCATTTGGCCACCCTTAATTGCCCCAACGGTAACGGGGGCTGCACGCTTTCACGTATTTTTCACCTGCCGTTGACATGTAACAAACAGTTTCAGGGCCATGCTCAAGCAGACCTGCGTCATTAGAACTTCATCGCCTTCACGCCGGAGGTGCCGTTTCTCTTCCCCGTGGACCGCTCATGTCATCAGCCCTGTCTCGCCCTGTTTCACGCCCGCTGAATCTCTGGATCTGCCTGGGCATTCCTGCCGTCATCGCCATTGCCCTGTGCCTGCTGGAACTGACCGACATCGACATGGTTATCGAGCGGTCGTTCTATGACCCGGTGCTGCACGCGTTCGCCGGCAAACACAGCTACTGGCTGGAAAACGTGCTGCACGACCAGGCCAAGCGCGTGGTGATCGCCATCGGCGTGCTGGGCGGCCTGGGCTACCTGGCCAGCTTCCTGGTCAAGGGCTTGCTGCCTGTCCGCCGTGAGCTGGCGTGCCTGGTGGTGGCCATGTCGCTGTCCACCAGCTACACCGCACCGCTGAAAACCCTCACCGGCGTTCAGTGCCCCTGGAGCCTGACCGAGTTCGGCGGCACCCAGGCCTACAGCAAGCTGTTCGAGCACCGCCCGGCCACCGCCGACCCGGGCCGCTGCTGGCCGGGTGGCCACGCGGCCACCGGTTTCACCCTGTTCTCGCTGTTCTTCGTGCTGCGTGACCGGCGCCCGCGCATGGCCCGCGCCGGGCTGGTGTTCGCCTTCGGCCTGGGCACGGTGTTCTCCATCGGCCGCATGATCCAGGGCGCGCACTTCCTGTCGCACAACGTCTGGGCGGCGATCTTCTGCTGGCTGATCTGCCTGGGCACCTACTACGTCATGCTGTACCGCCCGCAGACCGCCACCGACACGCTGCCCCAGGCCGCGCCAGCCACGGCCTGAGCCATTGGCGACGGGCGAGTTGGACGCATGGTTCCAGCTCGGCCCGGGTTCAGCTATAATCGGCGCCCTTTTTTGAATCACCTCGCAGGCGATTTCCCATGACCCAACAGGCCGCCGAAGTCGCGAAACGCCGCACTTTCGCCATCATTTCCCACCCGGACGCCGGTAAAACCACCATCACCGAGAAACTCTTGCTGATGGGCAAGGCGATTTCCGTGGCCGGTACCGTGAAGTCGCGCAAGTCCGACCGTCACGCCACGTCCGACTGGATGGAGATGGAGAAGCAGCGCGGCATCTCCATCACCACCTCGGTGATGCAGTTCCCGTATCGCGACCACATGGTCAACCTGCTCGACACCCCCGGTCACGAAGACTTCTCCGAAGACACCTACCGCACCCTGACCGCGGTGGACTCGGCGTTGATGGTGCTCGACGGCGGTAAGGGCGTAGAGCCGCGGACCATCGCCCTGATGGACGTCTGCCGCCTGCGCGACACGCCTATCGTCAGCTTCATCAACAAGCTGGACCGTGACATTCGCGACCCGATCGAACTGCTCGACGAAATCGAGGCGGTGCTGAAGATCAAGGCTGCGCCCATCACCTGGCCGATCGGTTGCTACCGCGACTTCAAGGGCGTGTACCACCTGGCTGGCGACTACATCATCGTCTACACCCCGGGCCACGGCCACGAGCGCACCGAGACCAAGATCATCGAGAAGCTGGACTCCGATGAAGCGCGCGCGCACCTGGGTGACGAGTACGAGCGTTTCATCGAGCAACTGGAGCTGGTGCAGGGCGCATGCCACACCTTCAACCAGGAAGAGTTCATGAACGGCCAGATGACCCCGGTGTTCTTCGGCACCGCACTGGGCAACTTCGGTGTCGACCACGTGCTCGACGCCGTCGTCGACTGGGCGCCACGCCCGCTGGCCCGTGTGGCCCACGAGCGGACCGTGGAACCGGTGGAAGAGAAATTCACCGGCTTCGTGTTCAAGATCCAGGCGAACATGGACCCCAAGCACCGCGACCGCATCGCGTTCATGCGCATCTGCTCGGGCAAGTACGAGAAGGGCATGAAGATGCGCCACGTGCGTACCGGCAAGGACCTGCGCATCGGCGACGCCCTGACGTTCTTCTCCTCCGAGCGTGAGCAGCTGGAAGAAGCGTTCGCCGGCGACATCATCGGCCTGCACAACCACGGCACCATCCAGATCGGCGACACCTTCAGCGAAGGTGAAGTGCTGGGCTTTACCGGTATCCCGCACTTCGCCCCGGAGCTGTTCCGCCGCGTGCGCCTGCGTGACCCGCTGAAATCCAAGCAACTGCGCCAGGGCCTGCAGCAGTTGGCCGAAGAGGGCGCCACCCAGGTGTTCTTCCCCGAGCGCAGCAACGACATCATCCTGGGCGCCGTGGGTGTGCTGCAGTTTGACGTGGTGGCCAGCCGGCTGAAGGAAGAATACAAGGTGGAATGCTCCTACGAGCCGATCACCGTGTGGTCGGCCCGCTGGATCGATTGCAGCGACAAGAAGAAGCTTGAGGAATTCAAGAACAAGGCCGTGGAAAACCTGGCAGTGGACGGCGGTGGTCACCTGACCTACCTGGCGCCTACCCGGGTGAACCTGGCGCTGATGGAAGAGCGCTGGCCGGACGTGAAATTCCGCGCCACGCGCGAGCACCACTAAGCCGCCGCTGCTACGCAACTCTGCGTAGCAGCTGCCGAAGGCTGCGTCCCAGGCACCGCGGTAAATCCGGGACGCCGCCTTCGGCAGCTGCTACGGGGTTGGTTACTCCTCCAACGCGCGCACGCGCTCGCCGCGCTGCTGGGCTTTCGGCACTTCGCTGGCCTGCAGGGTGAAGTCGAAGTCGATCTCGGCGAATCGGCCGCTCACCCCATGTTTCTGCGCCTGCACCGGGTCTTCGCTGAAGCGGATCTCGGCCACCAGTTCATCGCGGGTGGCGTAGGCGAAATCGTCGTACAGGTATTTGTCGCCGGCCAGGTTGATCTGCGTGGTCAGGTGGCGATGGCCCGGCGCCGAGATGAAGAAATGGATGTGCGCCGGCCGTTGGCCGTGGCGGCCCAGCTGGTCGAGCAGTTGCTGGGTGGGGCCATCCGGTGGGCAGCCGTAGCCCGACGGCACGATGCTGCGGAAGCGATAGCGGCCCTGGCTGTCAGCCTGGATGCGGCGGCGCAGGTTGAACTCGCTCTGCGACGGGTCGAAATAGGAATAGGTGCCGCCGGTGTTGGCCTGCCATACATCGACGATGGCGCCCGGCACCGGCTGGCCATTGACGTCCTTCACCTGGCCCTGCATGAACAGCACGGTGCCCGGGTCGCTGCCGTCGTCCAGCCGCGCCTCGTATTCGCTCAGCGGCGCGCCGGCCACGTACAGCGGGCCTTCGATGGTGCGCGGGGTGCCGCCCAACTGGCCGGCGGCCTCGTCCTGCGCGTCCAGCTGCAGGTCCATGTAGTGTTCCAGGCCCAGGCCGGCCACCACCAGCCCGGCCTCCTGGCGCGCGCCCAGCACGTTCAGGTAGTTCACCGCCGCCCAGAATTCCTCCGGGGTTACCTCCAGGTCCTCGATGATTTTCACCGAGTCCTTGAGCATGCGGTGGATCAAGGTTTTCACCCGTGGGTTGCCGGCGTCGTTGAACACGCCGCTGGCTTCTTTGAGAAACTGCTGTACCGGTTCGGTCTGCGAGATTTTGACAGTCATGGTTGTGGCCTCATCTTATATTTATTAGTCAGCGCGCCAGGGGCCGGCGCCTATCAGCGGTCGTCCTGGTGGATCGAGGAAGGGTGGCGGCACATGGCGTCCACCTCAATCGTCATGTACGGGAACAGTGGCAGCTGCATCAGGGTGTCGTGCAGTTCCTGCACGCTGGCCACATCGAACACGCTGTAGTTGGCGTACGCCCCGGCAATGCGCCACAGGTGGCGCCATGTGCCTTCCTGCTGCAGGCGCTGGGCCAGTTCCTTCTCGTCGGCCTTCAGGCGGGTGGCCTTGGCGGGGTCCATGTCGAGGGGCAGGTTCACGGTCATCTTTACGTGGAACAGCATGGCAATGCTCTCCTTAGCTATGGCTGTAGGCCTTGGTGGCCTTGTCGCGGCGGAAGAAAGCCACGCGCTCTTCGTCCAGCGCCAGGCCCAGGCCCGGGGTAGTGGGCACGTGCAGCTGGAAGTCCTGGTACTTCGGCGCGCTGGCCAGGATGTCTTCGGTCAACAGCAGCGGCCCGAACAGTTCAGTATCCCAGGCCATCTTCGGCAGGGTGATGAAAGCGTGCGCCGAGGCCAGGGTGCCGATGCCGCCTTCAAGCATGGTGCCGCCGTACAGGCCGATGCCCGCCGCGTCAGCGATGGCGGCGGCGCGCAGGGCCGCGCGGGGGCCGCCGGTCTTGGCAATTTTCAGCGCAAAGATGGTGCCGGCGCCCAGGCGCGCCAGGTTGTAGGCGTCTTCCACCGATTCGATGGCCTCGTCGGCCATGATCGGGATTGGGCTGCTGGCGCTCAGGCGCGCCAGGCCGACTTGGTTGTAGCGCGAGATCGGCTGCTCTACCAGGTCGATGCCGTTGTCGCCCAGCACCTGGCAGGCGCGCAGGGCCACGGCTTCATCCCAGGCCTGGTTGACGTCAACGCGCACGCTGGCGCGGTCGCCCACGGCCTTCTTGATGGCGATGACGTGGGCCAGGTCCGTGTTCACCTCGCCGGCGCCGATCTTCAGCTTGAAGATGCGGTGGCGGCGCACGTCGAGCATCTGTTCCGCCTCGGCGATATCGCGGGCGGTGTCGCCGCTGGCCAGGGTCCAGGCCACCGGCAGGCTGTCACGCAGGCGCCCGCCCAGCAGCTCGCTCACCGCCAGGCCACGGCGCTTGCCCTGGGCGTCGAGCAGCGCGCTTTCAATGCCGGACTTGGCGAAAGTATTGCCGCGCACGCTGCGCTCGATGCGCTGCATGGCGGCGTTGATATTGTCGGCCGGCTGGCCAACCAGCAGCGGGGTGATGTGGCTGTCAATGTTCACCTTGATGCTGTCGGGGCTTTCGTTGCCGTAGCTCAGGCCGCCGATGGTGGTGGCCTCGCCAATGCCTTCCACGCCGTCGCTGCAGCGCAGGCGCAGCAGCACCAGGGTCTGGTGCTGCATGGTGTGCATGGCCAGCTTGTGCGGGCGGATGGTTGGCAGATCGACAATGATCGTTTCGAGCGACTCGATCGTGGGATGACTCATTTCGATACCCGTCAGGTTATGTTCTTGTCTGACCCGATAGTGATACGGCGTTTTCTTGCAATCCAATATAGAATTGGTCTGGTCTGATACCTGCCGGGTATTGTCGCTGATGAGGTAAGCCGTGGAACTCAGGCATCTCCGCTATTTTCAGGTGCTGGCCCAGACCCTGAACTTCACCCGCGCCGCCGAGCGCCTGCACATCGCCCAACCGCCGTTGAGCCGGCAGATCCAGCAGCTGGAGGACGAGTTGGGCGTCAGCCTGATCGAACGCGCCCGGCCGTTGCGGCTCACCGAGGCGGGGCGGTACTTTTTCGAACACAGCAGCGCCCTGCTGCACCAGCTCGATACCCTGTGTGAAAACACCCGGCGCATTGGCCTGGGCCAGAAGACCTGGATGGGCATCGGCTTCGCACCATCGACGTTATACGGCGTGCTGCCGGAGATGATCCGCCGCCTGCGCAGCGAAGACGCTGCCATCGAACTGGAGCTGGGCTTGTCGGAGATGACCACGGTGCAACAAGTGGAAGCCCTGAAGGCGGGGCGCATCGACGTCGGCTTCGGCCGCATCCACATCGACGACCCCGCCATCACTCAGACCGTGCTGCGCGAAGACCGCCTGATCGCCGTACTGCCTGCCGGCCACCCGCTGCTGGGCCACACCGCCACCCTGGCAGAAGTGGCCCGCGAACCTTTCGTGCTGTACCCCGGCAACCCGCGGCCCAGCTACGCCGACCACGTGCTGGCGCTGTTTGCGGCGCATGGCTTGGGCATCAAGGTGGCGCAGTGGACCAACGAGCTGCAGACCGCCATCGGGCTGGTGGGGGCGGGTATTGGCATTACCCTGGTGCCGGAGTCGGTGCAGATCCTGCATCGGGATGATATTGGCTATAGCCCGTTGGCGGAGGCCAATGCGACCTCGCCGATCATCCTCAGCCGCAGGGTGGGGGATGTGTCGCCGGCGGTGGGGTATTGTCTGGAGGTGATTGCGCAGCTGCGAAGTTGAACCCGCCGCCGCCGGCGCCGGCGCCGTTGCGGTCGCGTGTGATCTGGCTTGTGATCTGGCTTGTGATCTGGCTTGTGATCTGCTGTTGATCTGGCTCTTGATCTTGATTGTATGCCCCGTAAAGCGCCCGGGCCGACTGGAGGCGTTGACCAGGCGGCAGCCCGCAGGGCCCTTCGGCGCAGCCGAAGGAAACGGCAACCCGCCAGCTTCTATAGCGGGGGCCGTTTGCCGCCTGGGCGACGCCGGAAGGAGGGGACCCGTAGCGCAGCGGAGGGCCCAAGCAGGGGCAAGCGTTTTTTGCTTACTTTTTTTGGCGTCTGAAAAAAAGTGAGTCGGCGTAAGGCCGAAACGGTCGGTGGTCGCGCCACGAAAATGGATATGTCCAGAAATGTCAGAAGCAGGATCTGGCCATCGTGAACATATCCATTTTCGCGGGGATACCACCGACCGTTTCGGCCTTACGCCGAGTAACTTTTTGGCAGTCGCCCCAAAAAGTCACCAAAAAGGGCTTGCCCCTGCTTGGGCCCTTCGCTGCGCTACGGGTCCCCTCCCTCCGGCGTCGCTCAAGCGGACGACGGCCCGGAATAGAAGCGCCTCCGGTTCCGTCTTCCCCGGCTACGCCAGGGACCGCTTGATCAACGCCTCCAGTCGGCCCTAGCGCTTTACGGGGCCAAGATCAAAAGCCAGATCAAGATCAAAGGCCAGATCACAAGCAGATCACAAGCAGATCACAAGCAGATCACGAGCAGATCACGAGCAGATCACAAGCCTGATCTACAGCTCGGGCGTGGCTTGTGGGTGGGGGCTTTAGCCCCCCGCGATCACCTTCTCCATTACTTTCGTCCGAATCGCATCAACATCCGCCGGCATCGCCTCCAACGGGAACAACTTGCTCATGATGTCTTCATCCGGGTACACCTTGTTGTCCCCCCGCAACGCCGGGTCAATCAACGCGTCGGCTTTTTCGTTGCCGTTGGCGTAGTGCACGTAGTTGCTGATGCCGGCGATCACCTTGGGCTCCAGCAGGTAGTTCATGAAGGCGTAGGCGGCCTTGGGGTCGGGGGCGTCGGCGGGCATGGCGACCATGTCGAACCACAGCGGCGCGCCTTCGCGGGGCACCGAGTAGCCGATGTTCACACCATTCTTCGCGGCCTTGGCCTGGGTGGCGGCCTGCAGCACGTCGCCAGAGTAGCCCACCACCACGCAGACTTTTCCGCTGGCCAGGTCCGCCATGTATTTGGAGGTGTCGAAGTAGGCCACGTCGGGGCGGATTTTCAGCAGCGCGGCCTCGGCCTTGTCATAGTCCTCGGGCTTTTTGCTGTGGGGCGGCAGGCCCAGGTAGTTGAGGGTGATGGGCAGCAGCTCCGGGCCGCTGTCGACAAAGGCCACGCCGCAGGCCTTGAGCTTGTCGAGGTTCTGCGGTTTGAAAATCAGGTCCCAGGAATCGGTGGGCGCGTTGTCGCCCAGGGCAGCCCTGACCTTGTCGACGTTATAGCCGATGCCGGTAGTGCCCCACAGGTAGGGGAAGCCGTGGCGGTTGCCGGGGTCGTTGACCTCCAGCACCTTGAGCAGCACCGGGTTGAGGTTGTCCCAGTTGGGCAGCTTGCTGCGGTCCAGTTCCATCAAGACGTTGGCCTGCACCTGGCGCGCCATGAAGTGGGTGGAGGGAAACACCACGTCGTAGCCGGCGTTGCGCGCCATCAGCTTGCTGTTCAGCAGCTCGTTGCTGTCATACACCGCGTAGCTGGGCACGATGCCGGTCCTGGCCTGGAACTGTTTGAGGGTGTCGGGGGCAATGTATTCGGACCAGTTGTAGATCTTGACCGTCTCGGCCGCCTGGGTGGCGCCGGTGGCGAGCAGCAAGGTGGCAATCAGGGTACGCAGCATCAGGGCAAGCCTTGCGGTTGGGGGCGGGTACAGCATAAGCCACCTTGCGGCAGATGGCACACCACCCCCTTGTGGGGGGGGGGGGGGGGGGGGGGGGGGGGGGGGGGGGCAAAAACCCAGCACCACCCCCCACACCACACCCCCCCCC